>NZ_VPBW01000005.1:0-151669 GCF_013418535.1 Acinetobacter sp. YH12137
ACTTTCAACTTTTGCCAGTGTTGATCTGTCAGCATGGTACGAGGCATAGCGAATAGTAAAATTGGGTTTGGCGATTTGATTTTACTACTTCGCTATTTTTTTAAGCTAAAAGTGTCAACACACCCTAGTTAAATGCTTTTTATATTTTTATAAGTTGGAATCTTCTCAATGGAAGATAGCCGTAATTATCTTGCTAACAAGAAGCCAAACAAGAAATGATCTGATTTTTAAATATCCTGAAATTTAAGCAGGGTTTGATGTGCTGGATGACCTTTTGGCATCAGTTCAATCAGACGTTCAACCGCATCAATTGCTTCAGGAAAACGTGCTACATGTTTCAGCAGCACATCAGTTTCATTGGCTTTGAAAATAGCATCACTGAGACGTGATTCCAGACAATCCCGCCATGCACATAAAAATGGGCTTTCAGTTTTTGCCAGAAAAACTCCAGTATAAAGTTTTAAGGCTGAATCGATATAACCTGCATCTAAAGACTGTTCGGTTTGCAGGAAGTCTGCTTCAACATGCGCCAGCAATCGATAAGGGCGCGAACCAAGCATACCGCCCAGAATATCTCGTAACTGTGACATTTCAGCTTTTAGCGTACCCATGCTGACTTTACGTTCGCCATAAAGTGCCTGATGCAAGTGATCCAGACTTAAACCTTGTGGGAATAAAGCCAGAATAGCGAGAATTTCAGTCTGGCGTGGGGTTATGGTCAGGGTTTTACCATTAAAAATGACCTGCGGGACAGAAAAGGCACGAATATATAAACGCTGTTTTTGCGATTCCAGTAAAGCAGATTGAATGATGGATGCACAACGTTCGGCTGCTAATAGCCCTAAGCTATTATGTTTTTGCCAGTGGGTGGACAGATCAATAACCCCTAGAATCTGTTTGGAATAAGGATCAATAATGGGGGAGGCATAACAGACTAGATCCTGCACGGAAGGCATGTAATGTTCGCTGGAAAACACGCAGCTCGATTGTTGGGTTTTGATCGACAGGGCAAGGGCATTGGTCCCGACCAGTTCCTCACGCCACTGACCGCCTTCAACTAAGTGAATATTATCAGCAATTGTGCGCAATTCAGGGCAGGAGGCCCGCCATAGTACCGTACTGCCAATATCTCCAACGGCCAAAACCATAGAGGACTGTTCGGCAATATGCCTCAAACTTTCAGCACAATGTTCCAAGGCATGACTTAAAGCCGAAGAAGTGCTGATTTGTTTTATATCTGTTAATGGGGCAGCCAGACGATTTTTGGGAATCTCGGCTAAAGAAGAGCGTTGCCAGGAGCTAACGATGCTCTGTTCGAGTTGTGCTGCATGTGAAGGCGATAAACTGCTGCTTTGACGAAGCTGATCAATTTTTTGCCTTTGTTGTATCAAGCTCTGTTCTGTCATCATTCCTTATTCTCACAATAATTCATGATTTACATCCAAATGTAATTATTATTGTTTTTATGAGGAATCAAAAGAAATGTAAATCGGTTGAGTGCCAACCTTTCTCCAACCTTATAACGCGTATGTTAACTAAATAGAGTACGGATGTACCTTATACCAAAGCTGTAGATGCAGCATTTTTAAAGATTAAAATAAGCAAAGGAAATACATATGCGTTATATCGATCCGAACCAGCCTGGCTCAAAAGTTCATTTCAAAGCCCAGTATGACAACTTTATTGGTGGGCAATGGGTGCCGCCAGTCAAAGGCGAATACTTTGATAATATTTCTCCTGTAGATGGCAAGCTGTTTACCAAAGTGCCACGTTCTAGCGTGGAAGATATTGAACTGGCGCTGGATGCTGCGCATAAAGCTAAAGCACAATGGAATAAATCATCTCCAACGACTCGCTCTAACATTCTGCTCAAAATTGCTGATCGTCTCGAAGCCAATCTGGAACTGCTGGCGGTGGCTGAAACCTGGGACAATGGCAAGCCAATCCGTGAAACCCTGGCTGCTGATATTCCTTTAGCGATTGATCACTTCCGCTATTTCGCCGGCTGTATCCGTGCGCAAGAAGGCGGCATTTCTGAGATTGATGAAGATACCATTGCCTACCATTTCCATGAGCCTTTAGGTGTGGTTGGTCAGATCATTCCATGGAACTTCCCGATCTTGATGGCAGCATGGAAATTGGCACCGGCTTTGGCCGCAGGCAATTGTATCGTTCTGAAACCGGCAGAGCAGACCCCGGTCAGTATTCTGGTACTGGCTGAACTGATTCAGGACCTGTTACCTGAAGGTGTATTAAACATCGTGAATGGCTATGGTGTTGAAGTCGGCCGTCCACTGGCTGTGAATCCGCGTATTGCCAAAATTGCCTTCACTGGTTCGACTGCTGTAGGTCAGCAAATCATGCAATATGCCACTGAAAATATTATTTCGGTGACACTGGAACTTGGTGGTAAATCACCAAATATTTTCTTTGAAGATGTCATGGCGCAGCAGGATGATTATCTGGAAAAAGCACTGGAAGGTTTCACCATGTTTGCCTTGAACCAAGGGGAAATCTGTACCTGTCCATCACGTGCTTTGGTCCAGGAAAGTATTGCTGATCAGTTCCTGGAACTGGCAATCGATCGGGTTAAACGTATTAAAACTGGTCATCCACTCGATACTGAAACCATGATTGGTGCGCAGGCATCGCAGGAACAGCAGGACAAGATTCTGGGGTGTATTGCAACAGGTCGCGGCGAAGGTGCAGAAGTGCTTGTTGGTGGCGGTGTACGTCAGGAAGTCGGGCAAGGCTTCTACATTGAACCGACCATCTTTAAAGGCACCAATAATATGCGTACCTTCCAGGAAGAAATTTTTGGGCCGGTACTGGCAGTAACCACCTTTAAAGATTTTGATGATGCCATCAAGATTGCCAACGATACGATTTATGGCCTAGGTGCTGGTGTCTGGTCACGTTCGGCACATACCTCGTATCGCGCTGGCCGTGCCATTGAAGCGGGTCGTGTCTGGACCAACTGCTATCATATCTATCCGGCCCATGCAGCCTTTGGTGGTTACAAGAAATCTGGGATCGGTCGTGAAAACCACAAGATGATGCTGGATCATTACCAGCAGACCAAAAACCTGTTGGTGAGTTATTCAACCAAGCCAGCTGGTTTCTTCTAAATAAAAGCAAAAAAGCGAACTTCGGTTCGCTTTTTTTATAGTAGAGAATCTTTAATAAGTGGTATTTGAGATATAGATCACAGATGCTAATTAAAAGCATGAATCAATTGAAATTTAACTTTATCGGAAAGTTGAAAAAATGAATGAAATAGGTTTTACATTTTGAAAAATTCTGGTTATAAGTTAGAGGTGGTTTTTATCCAGAACAACAAATCGACACTCAGGAAGGGTGCCTAAAGAAGCGTATTTTAAAAATGATGAAACGGGAGTTTTATAATGCTTCAACTACTGAAAAAACTATTCTGCTTGCACATTTATGAATACCAGCAAATGGAGGAAATTGGGGCAGATTGGGAATGCCGCAAATGTGGTACCCAAAGAGATTAAAAAATACTGCAAGAAAAAGTGAGCGATATGCTCACTTTTTTATATCCATTATATTTAATCTAAACTCATATCCATTAAAATCATTACCAGTACCACATGATGAGAAGGCTTAAATGAGCAAAGATTTCCATGCCAAAACCTATATTGTAGATGAAAATCTGGCTGACACTTTACACTGGTTAAGCCTGCATCAGGACTGTTATGACTCTTTTAGTTTTGATGCACTGACGCAGGAACTGGTCGTACATCATGCCAATGGAACAGACCAGATCCGGATCGGTGATTATCTCAATGCCAGTTATGGCATTTTAATTACTGCGCATAACTTTTCAGCATCTTGAATTATTTCAATTAACTTGCCATTGCATCAGTCGCCAATGCGCGGATGCTTGGCTTTGGTTGTTCTGCTACCAGTCCCAATTTTTCAAAGAGCTGTTGGTCACGACCTTTGGCTGTATTTGGAGTCGTTAGAAGTTTTTCGCCTGAGAAAATTGAGTTGGCGCCTGCCATAAATGCCAATGCCTGATCTGAGTCAGTCAGTGATTCACGGCCTGCCGAAAGACGAATATAACTTTTTGGCATCAGAATGCGGGCCACTGCAATAGTTCGAATCCATTCAATCACATCCAGTTTTTCAACATCTGCCATCGGTGTGCCTTCGATTGGCACCAGCATATTGATAGGCACAGATTCCGGATGAATTGGAAGGGTAGAAAGCTCAAACAATAAACCGATCCGGTCATTACGACTTTCACCTAAGCCGACAATGCCACCACTACACACTTTTAAACCCGCTTGACGCACATGATCCAGTGTATCCAATCGGTCATCAAAACTGCGGGTACTGATAATATGTGAATAGTATTCACGTGACGTATCCAGATTGTGATTGTAATAATCCAGTCCTGCATCTTTCAGGCGTTCTGCCTGTGAGGCATTCAGCATGCCTAAAGTCATACAGGTTTCGAGTCCCAGTGCTTTGACTTCACGTACCATGTCCAGTACATAAGGCATATCACGTTCATGCGGATTACGCCATGCTGCTCCCATACAGAAACGTGAACTGCCAGAGGCAAGAGCTTCTTTTGCTTCCTGAATTACTTTTTCTACTGCGATTCGTTTTTCCGCTTCGAGTTTGGAGTCATAATGTGCGGACTGAGAACAGTATTTGCAATCTTCTGGGCATTTACCGGTTTTAATAGAGAGCAGGGTACTGACCTGAACGGCATTGGCATCAAAATATTGACGATGAACCTGTTGAGCCTGAAAGAGCAAATCCATTAAAGGTTGTTGATACAGGGCCTCAATTTCTGCACGAGACCAATCATTACGTATCGGATCAATACTGTTCATCTGTCCATCCTTGTTCATATTTATTTATCAGGCTCCATCTTAAGTAAAAGTATCGCCATCTTCATTAGCAAAATATGACCTTATAGAAAAAACAAAACCCACACAAGGTGAGCTTTGTAGTTGAACTCTTGATCGGAGTTTATTCACGATGATTTCCGTGAATATTCTGGTTTTGTAAATCACTACGATGTTGCTTGTTTAATACACGTTCATCTTGTTCGTGCTGGTTATTTTTTGGAGAGCCAAGCGGGCCATGTTGTGACTGCTGCTGTTGCTGTTGTTGCTGCTTCTGGTGTTGATGTTGCAACTCTTCAAGCTGTTCCTGATTTTGATGTTGTGTATCAGATGACTTTTGCATATCCACCTCCGGCTTTATTTCTATTCTTTTTCCTTTATGCCATAGCTTGCACAGTAACTGTGTAAGGCTTTGACGAGAAAATGTGAACCGAAGTAAAAATTGAAAATTACCGGGATTTTGCCAGTTGTTCCTGTATGGCCCAGTCAATATGAACTTGTACAATCTCATCATGTTGATTCTGCTGAGCTTGTAATGCCTGGACAATCTGTGGATCAAAAGGCGCATTACCCAAGCCGATCGCAATATTGCGCATAAAGCTCTGATAGCCGGTACGGCGTAATGGACTGCCTTCAGTTGAGCTTAAAAATGTAGCTTCATCCCATTGCCAGAGATCCAGTAAACTCACTTGATCCAGTCCATGTCGGGGGTGAAAATCTTCAATATTAGTTTTTTGAGCAAAGCTGTTCCACGGACAAATCAACTGACAATCATCGCAACCGAAGACCCGGTTACCAATCCCTCGACGTAACTCCTCTGGAATGATCCCTTTATACTCAATGGTTAAATAAGCAATACAGCGACGTGCATCCAGCATATACGGTTCAACAATAGCCTGTGTCGGACAAATATCAATACAGGCTGTGCATGAACCACAATGTTTGCTTGCAGGCTCATCAAAGGGCAGTTCCAGTGAGCTAAACAGCTCACCTAAAACAAAGAAAGACCCGGATTTTTTATGGATTAATAAAGTATGTTTACCGGTCCAGCCCATGCCCGCACTTTCGGCCAGGGATTTTTCAAATACAGGAGCAGAGTCTGCAAAGGGGCGGGATTCAAATTCACCAACTTTTTCCCGAATTTTAGAAGCCAGCATTTTTAGGCGCCCGCGCATGGTCTTATGATAGTCACGACCACGGGCATAACGGGCAATAATCGCAGAATTTGGTGCATAGGGCACTAGACGCGGTTCTGGAAGATCGACCAGATAATCCATTCGTACACAGATCACGGATTTGGTATTGGGAATAAGCAGTGTGGGATCGGCACGTTTTTCCAGATTTTCTTCCAAAAACTTCATATCACCGTGATAGCCGCGGTCTAAATATTCCTGCAAGCGGACTAATTCTGCTTGAGCATCCGGTTGGGCAATGACACAATCAGAAAAACCCAGTTCTCGTGCCTGCGCTTTGATCCACGCTTTCAGTTCATGGGGATCTTGTTGATAAACTTGGATTTGCGCTTGGGAATCGGGTGTTGTCATAAACCAGAAACAGGAAATAAGAAATGCAGCAGCAAGTTTATCATAGCCGCAATATACAAGCATGGGAGCAGCGCTGGTTTGGCAAGCAAAATAGTTCTTATGGTTTGATGCAACAGGTAGCATGGTCGATTGCGCAGCGACTCATCCCTTTGTTGGAACAACAGCAATTGACCCGAATCGCTGTGTGTTGCGGTCAGGGTAATAATGCCGGTGATGGTTATCTGATAGGTAAATATTTAAAACAGGCCGGTTTTGAAATAGATATTTATGCAGCAGAACCCAATCCATCACAGGATCTGGCTCAAGCAATCCGGGAAACTCAGCAAATCGGTATACCCACTTATTCAGGTTTTAATTTTCAGAAACAATATGATGTCTATATTGATGCCTTATTTGGGATCGGCTTGAACCGTGATCTGAATGAAAATTGGCAACAGATTATTCAAAGCATTAATGCCCAGCAAGGTCTTAAAATTGCAGTGGATATTCCAAGCGGACTGCATGCCAATACCGGACAGTCTTTGCCGGTTGCCATTAAGGCAGATCATAGTTTTACTGTTTTAGGTTTAAAGGCGGGACTATTTACCGGACGAGGCAAAGAATATGCCGGCAAGGTAGAGGTCATCTCGGTTATTCCTCCCGATGCTGAACTTGTGCCGATAGCTCAAATTTCCTCGACTCAAATTCATCTGCCTAAACGTGAAGCTTTTGGACATAAGGGCAGTTATGGGCATGTGCTCGTAATTGGGGGGCATGCCGATATGGGCGGTGCGGTCATTATGGCAGCTGAGGCAGCCTTTGCTGCCGGTGCAGGTAAGGTCACTGTGGTTTGTGATGCCAAACATCATACTGCCATTTTGTCACGTGCTCCGAATATCATGCTGCGTGATATTAATGCGCTAGATGCTGAGCAACGCCAAGCTTTAGTTCGTCATGTGGATGCTGTCTGTTTTGGTATGGGGTTAGGACGAGATACTTGGGCTGAACAGCAATATAAATACTGGTTTGACCTGATTCAGCAATCAGAACTGGAGACAGTTCTCGATGCAGACGCCTTGTGGTTTCTGGCAAAATCACCACAAAAGTTGAATGCCCATACTTATGCAACACCACATCCGGGTGAAGCGGCTACTTTGTTAGAAATGAAAGCATCAGAAGTCGAAGCAGATCGTATTCAGGCAATTCAACAGCTCCAGCAAAAATATCAGGGACAATGGGTGCTCAAAGGTTCAGGTAGCCTGATTTTAGAAGATGCTCTTTTCATCTGTACCGCAGGCAATGCCGGTATGGGAACCGGAGGAATGGGAGATGTACTTGCTGGCATGATCGCAAGTTTGAAAGCCCAATTTAAAGATGCCACCCATTTACATGAAATCGTAACTTTGCACGCACTTGCCGGTGATGTATTGGCGAAAAAAGGTGAACGCGGCTTGCAGGCACAAGATATGAAACATGCCATTTACCAGGTTGTGAACCACTAAGGACAATAAAAATGCAGGCCATTCATTTGATCATTCAGGGCAAAGTGCAGGGCGTGGGCTACCGTCGCTGGTTTGAACAACAAGCAATTCAATTAGGTTTAAAGGGTTTTGTGCGTAATCTGGAAACAGGCGAAGTTGAGGCTATCATTGTGGGGAAGGAAGCGATTGTTCGGGAAATGATCCAGCTCAGCAGAACTGGACCACAACGTGCAGAAGTCACTGCAATTCATCAGCAGAAATTGACTCTTCAGGACGCTGATTTTCAGGATTTTAAAGTATTAACTAAAGACTAACGACGACGGGTGCTGACCCGGCTGCGTCCGCGTGCCATACCGCCTAAGGCATTCAATACGGCCATTTTACTCATGCTGCCTGAAGCATGAGCATGACAAATCGCAGCAGCAAGTGCATCGGCAGCATCTTGTTGCGGTTTGATTGTCAGGTTCAGAATACGCATAACCATCATCTGAACCTGTTCTTTGTCTGCAGCGCCATAGCCCACAACAGACTGTTTGATCTGCCGTGCCGTATATTCGGCAACTTTCAGATCCAGATTCACCAAGGCTGCGACTGCCGCACCACGAGCCTGACCCAGTTTGAGAGCAGAATCCGGATTTTGTGCCATAAACACCTGTTCCACCGCAGCCTCGGTCGGGCCGTAAAATTTGACAATCCGTTCGACACCAGCAAAGATTCGTTTTAAACGTTCAGGCATTTCCGCTGTTTCAGTTCTAATCGTTCCTGCATCAACAAAAGTGAGTTTTGAACCTTCTTTCTGGATGATACCGTAACCTGTTAGACGCGAACCGGGATCAATCCCAATAATTAATGACATGCCTGCACTTTAAAAATAAAATAATGCCCATATTGTTACATAAGCGTATCAAAAAAGCTTGATCCTGATGAAGCAGTTGATTACAGCATCCTAATATTTATTTTACTGAGATTAGATTAATTTTCATGAAATTATTTCTTATTATCCTGGCCGGCTTAGTCCTCGAAGTATTTGTATGGATTGGCGTGGGTGACCTTGTCGGGAGCATGTGGTACGTATTTTTCTGGTTCGTAGCGGCCTTCTTTATCGGTATGAACCTGATCCGGAAATATTCGGCCGGTGTAATGCCACAAATGCAGCAAATGCAGATGGGACAGATGAGTGCAGATCCAGCATTATCAAATAATTTGCCTAAAATCTTAGCCGGCTTTTTCCTGCTGATTCCTGGTTTGATTAGTGATGTGCTTGCGGTATTAATGCTGATTCCACCTGTACAACGTGCTTTCCAGGCAGCCATGATGAAAATGATGATGAAACGTCAGCAAGCCATGATGGAAAAAATGATAGGTGGCATGATGGGCGATGTCGGTGGCGGTGCAGATCAAAACCCGTTTGCTGAAATGATGCGTCAAATGCAGGATATGCAGAACCAGCAGGGGGGGCATGGTGATTCGACCATTATTGATGGTGAAGCCCGTGAAGTGACCCCAGAAGCCAAGAAAATTGAAATGAAAGATGTGAACAAGAAATAAAATCACGCTTTCAATATAAATGCTTCAAGCCGAATCTCATGATTCGGCTTTTTTATTGGAACTTTCTAATTTCATTAAACAAAAGTTATAATAGTTTTTTTACCATTTGATCTTTTTTAAATGTCTTTGCTTTTTACCATCTGTTTTCTACATTTTGTAGCTCAATTAAGTCCCGGTCCTGACATCTTACTTATCGCAACAAGTGCAGCTTCTACGACACGTATGAATGCCCTAAAGGTAATTGCCGGAATTTCAGCGGGGATCGTGGTTTGGGTGGTATTGACGCTAGCAGGCTTTACCGTATTGATCGACCAGTTTCCCTGGATTCAACAGGTATTGATGGTCATCGGTGGGCTATTTTTGGCCAAAATGGGCTGGGCCATGCTAAAAGGTGGATGGCAAGGTTTTCAGAACAGGCATCAAGCTCAAGATGATTTAAATACGGTAGAAACACCAAAAAGTTACTTTATGCAGGGTTTATTGACTAATCTGTCGAATCCTAAAACCCTGATCTATTTCAGTAGCGTATTTTCACTTGCACTGAGCTCATCAGCTTCTGATTATTTAAAAGCGCAACTGGCAGTGATTATTCCGCTGCAAACCTTTATTACTTTTACTTTACTGATGCTATTAATTTCCCATCCCAAAATTAAAGAGGCTTACCAGCGATCAGGAAGTTATATCGATATGATTTCAGGCGGGTTATTCCTGATTTTTGCAGTCTGGTTATGGTATGACGCGTTGGTTCTAATGAACTAAAAATCTTAATTCGATGGGGTAATAGAGGAGTTTTCGGTAGAAAGCTGCTGTGCAGCGGAAGCATCAGAAACTGGATGATCCTGTTTCTGCACTGGAGACTGATAACGATTCGGTTTAAGGGTGGCCTCAGTATTTTCCGAACCCTGATAACTGCGACTGCGATTGGCACGCTCACGTAAGCCGCCTTTTTTAATTAACTGAACCATTTTCATCTCTCACTGCAAGATGACTTATTGTAATTCAAATTTTCTATTCTGGCAGCGTTTCATATTCAAGTTAAAATCGCATAAAAAAGACCTGATCCAAGTCAGGTCTTGCTTGAGGATAAAAAAATTAGCGCGGACGTTTATTATCTTGTTGCAGCACATCAAATAAAGATGATTGAGCTGGCGCTTCTTGTTGCTGTGACTGGATATAGACATGCATTACCTTGAATGCGATTGCAGTAACCAGACAGGCCACCAGACATAAAATCCAAAAACCATAAGGGCTGCGAATATTATGTGAGCCACAGGCATGACATTCTTTTTGGCCAGCTTCCACAACTTTATCGCAGCACGCACAGTGATATTGATAGTACATTGCTAAGCTCCATTACATTTTTGATATTTTTTTTGTTATCTTTCACGGACTTTTATTTCAGGTATTTCAGGTCTGCATTTCATGTTAATGATGAAATTAGACGCTGACAAGTCATATAACAAAAAGTTACCCAAGTCTCAGTGAGGAAAACAAATAATAATTGGCTAAGTACATAACATCGTTACATTATTTCAATAAAATTCTCTGAAATAATTAACTATGCTATCTATCAATTCATAAGCAATTTTTGAACCAGTTCGAGTGGAGCTTAAGAAAAACAAGTATAAAATGGCAAATAGACAGGGCAAAAACTTGGATGAATTGATCTGCCCTACAAAATAGAATGATATGGAATATATTTTGCTTATTTTTTAACTATTCGTTGCACTGTATTAAGTCTATAAAAATGTTTAATTTCAATAATTTTTATGAAAGTGCCCTATAAACTTAAGGAACAATACTGATCTCATGAAGAAAATATCACTGTTTTTATCATCCTTGCTTTGTATAAGCAGTCTTTATGCCCAATCGGATATTGAAAAGGAAGTTATTGCCCAGTTTCAGCAGGATTTTAATGCGCAAAATTATACAGCAATTTTTGAAAAGTTTTCACCTGAAGCGAAAAAGGCAATTCCTTTAAATATGTTTGAAAAAGTCTCTAAAGACTTGCAGCAGCAACTCGGCAAAATACAAAGTCTTGAGTATATAGAGTCTAAAGGCAAAGAGACTGCAGTCTATAAGGCCAACTTTGAAAAAGATCGTCTGAAACTCAGCATGAGTTTGAATAATGATCAACAGATTTCCGGCCTTTTATTTACGCCCTATATCGAATCTACCGCAGCAAATAATAAGACAGTCAATGCTATTCAAGGCTATCCAAAAGCGATTGCAGAGAAAATTTATCAGGTTACTCGTACTTTTCCAGAACAAACTCAAGTAGCGATAGCGGTATTAGATCAGGACAAACCCCATTACTATGGAGTACAGAAGCATAAGGACAAAATCCAGGCCAAGGCCAATCAGGATAAAATCTTTGCAATTGGTTCTCTGACCAAAGTGATGACATCAACCATATTGGCTGAACTGGTGACACAAAATAAAATTAAACTGGATGACAAGATTAATCCTTATTATGCCTTTCCATTCAAGGACAATATCCAGGTTCGCTTTCAGGATTTAGCCAATCATACGTCTGGACTGCCACGACTACCGAGTAATTTGGAAGTAGATGATGATACTGATCCATATAAGGAATATGATGCAGCTAAACTGGAAGAATATTTAAAAAATTCCTTAGAGCTTGAACATGCAAATAACAGTGGAAAAGTGCCACATTATTCTAATTTGGCTGTGGCTTTATTGGGACAGAGTTTGAGTCAATCGCAAAATAAGGATTTTGCTGAGTTACTCAATGAATATGTCTTTAAAAAGTATGGGATGAAACATAGCTATACCTCGCCTGATCAAGCAGCTAAGCAACTTGTGTCTGCATTTGATGCCCAAGGAAAAGAAATCACCACCTGGGCATTTGATACCTTTTTACCTGCGGGCGGTGTACTCTCTACAGCTTCAGATTTAACCAGATTTGCACAAGCTCAACTCGATGCAAAAAATGCGGCAGTACAATTAACTCAGCAAGCAACCACAGAACAAGCAGGTAGCTACCAATTGGGATTGGGCTGGTTTGTGCGAGAACAGGAAAATGGCACCAAAATCATCTGGCATGGGGGAAATACCGCAGGGCATTCTGCTATTTTGATGATTGATTTAAACAAGAAAAAGGCAGTGACGATTTTAGCCAATGTCGCTGCTGTACATCCTGAAATGGGAAATATTGAAAAACTGGCAGCTCAACTCTTACAGGAATAAATCAGCTTTGAGATAGTAAAAAGCCCGCATTGTGCGGGCTTTTTTAATTCATGGATTTTAAGGATTACTGACCAGAACGAATGATGTAATCAAAGGCAGATAATGATGCTTTGGCACCTTCACCAGTCGCGATGATGATCTGTTTGTAAGGAACAGTGGTACAGTCACCTGCAGCAAACACACCTTTCACATTGGTTTCATTGCGTTCGTTAATCACAATCTCACCACGGTTGGTTAGCTCAACATCAGTTCCTTTCAGGAAGTCGGTATTTGGCAACAAACCGATCTGAACGAAGATCCCAGCCAACTCAACAGTGTGCTCTTCATCAGTTGCACGGTCTTTGTATTTCAACGCTGTGACTTGTGAACCGTCACCGATCACTTCGGTAGAAAGCGCATTTTTGATCACAGTGGTGTTTGGCAAACTGTTCAGTTTGTCCTGCAACACCTGATCCGCACGTAGTTTGGTATCAAACTCAACCAGCGTTACATGCTCAACGATACCTGCAAGGTCAATTGCAGCTTCTACACCCGAGTTACCACCACCGATCACTGCAACACGTTTGCCTTTGAACAGTGGACCATCACAGTGTGGGCAATACGCTACACCACGAGTTTTGTATTCCTGTTCACCTGGAACATTCATCTCTCTCCAGCGTGCACCGGTAGACAGAATGACTGTTTTAGATTCAAGTTTCGCACCATTTTCTAAAGTCACTTCTACCAGACCATTCGCTGTGCTATCTGCGCCTTTGATGTCAGACACACGTTGCAGGTTCATGATGTCAACGCCGTATTCACGCACGTGTGCTTCCATTTCAGCGGCAAATTTCGGACCTTGGGTTTTTTGCACTGATGTGTAGTTTTCAATGTCCATGGTATCCATGACCTGACCGCCCATGCGTTCAGCCACGATGCCAGTTTTAATACCTTTACGTGCTGCATAGATCGCTGCAGTATTCCCTGCAGGTCCACCACCAATTACCAAGACATCAAATGCATCTTTGGCATTGAGTTTTTCAGCATCTTTGGCTGCAGCATTGGTATCCAGTTTGGCAATGATTTCTTCCAGTGTCATACGACCCTGACCGATATGTTCATTGTCCTGAAACACCATTGGTACGGCCATGATTTTGCGTTCTTCCACTTCGTCCTGGAAGAAAGCCCCATCAATCATGGTGGCTGTTGTACCCGGGTTATAGATGGCAATCAGGTTCAATGCCTGAACGACATCCGGACAGTTATGACAGCTGAGTGATACGAATACATCAAAGTCAGATTTGATCCCCAAACCTTTAATTGATTCCAGAACTTCGGCAGAGACTTTTGGTGCATAGCCTGAAGTTTGTAACAATGCCAGAATCAGGGAAGTAAACTCATGACCCATCGGCAAGCCTGCAAAGAACACACGAGGCTGTTCACCGGCTTTTGCCACACCAAAGCTTGGTGCACGTTTGTTGGTACCGTCAAAACGGGCAGTCACTAGATCAGAAAGCTGGGCGATTTCCTCAACCAATTCTTTGATTTTAGCTGATTTGTCAGAGCCATCCAGAGTTGCCACTAATTCAATCGGGCCTTCCAAACGTTCAAGTAGTGTTTTTAATTGAGCTGAAGTATTTTGATCTAACATTGCTAACGTCTCCAAAGGAGTAAGAATTCATTCGATAAGTAGATACTAAGCTAAATCGATAAATAGATAAAACAGTTTGTTTTTATAAATTTGATCGGTTTTGCAAATGTATTGAAAAATTCATGATTAATTTCAAGCTTATATATGAGTGCTTAGCATGAATTTTCAAGTAGTTTAAAGTGTGATTGGTCTTTTTCAGTTAAGATTGGAATTCTGCATTTGAGAGTTGAACGATGGAATTACAACGCGGTATTTATCAACATTATAAGGGCAAGCTTTATCAGGTTCTGCATGTGGCAACGCATAGTGAAACGGAGGAAAAGCTGGTGGTTTATCAATGCCTTTATGGTGACTATTCGATTTGGGTTCGACCGCTATCCATGTTTACGGAAAGTATTAGTACCAGTGATGATCGTGAAGTAGAACGCTTTAAATTGGTTCAGGCACTTTAATCAATCCATAAAAAAATTATTTAGATCACCTCAGAGAAGAGCAATGAATCAATTACAACATTTTGAAAGTTTTATGCAGGAACTGTATAAGACCTTTCATGCGCATGATCTTCAACAAACTGAACGTCTGCAACGTTATCGAAATATTGAGCCTGAATCAGGCCGATTTTTATCATTACTCATTCGTGTCCAGCAATCCAAACGTATTCTGGAAATCGGTACCTCTACGGGTTATTCCACTTTATGGCTGGCCGAAGCCGCCCGGCAGACTCAAGCGACGATTACAACATTAGAAATAGATGCAGAAAGAGTTGCGCAGGCCGAGCAGTATGCAAGTCAGCTAGGCTTGAAGGATTTGATTGATTTTAAAGTGACAGATGCCTTGCATTATCTGCACGCTGAGCAGGACGTATTTGATTTTATATTGTTAGATGCAGAACGTGATGCTTATGTGGATTATTGGACCCATTTGGCCCGATTACTCAAGCCAAAAGGTGGAGTATTACTGGTGGATAATGTGATTTCACATGCTGCGGAAGTAGAAGAATTTATTCAGCTCATCCAGCAGGATTCAGGTTTTATCATGAGTACGTTGCCGATTGGAGCTGGCTTACTCATGGTGACTTATCGTTAAGCAGAAATTAGTTAAATTAAAACAGGCAAACCCGGTCGAAATGTAAGTTGTATTCAAGATATTTCTGTACAAAGGCCATTTTATCTTGTCGTCTTAACAGGTTGTCATAAACAAATTCGGGAACAGGATGGTAGAGTTCTATATCGCCATTGCTATAAATGATTTTCAGGTGGCGGCTAGAAGGACTATAAGCCCATGAGATCACGGTTAGCAGTTTTTGCATACGTTTTCCTCCACTGAATATTATTATCTTATGTCTTGAACTTATGCCAACTGACATTGAAGATGTATAACTGAATTGTAAGCATAAGTAGGGGATTGTTATGAAGAGGATGCAATATGCATGCCTGATTTTTATATGATCTTTAAAGTGAAAAATAAAGATTTAATAGGATGGCTTTAGATACAAGAAAAGGGAAAATAAAACGTTTGGCCAATAGAGCAATCAAATAAACGTTCAAATAAAAAACCACGCTAAAAGCGTGGTTTTTTTGAATCAGTTCAATCTAATGCAGATTAGATTTTACCAACTAGGTCGATTGAAGGAGCAAGAGTTGCGTCGCCTTCTTTCCATTTAGCTGGGCAAACTTCGCCTGGGTGAGCGTGTACGTATTGAGCTGCTTTAACTTTACGAAGAAGTTCTTGAGCATCACGACCGATACCGCCAGCGTTGATTTCAACGATTTGGATTTTACCTTCTGGATCGATCACGAAAGTACCACGGTCAGCAAGGCCGTCAGCTTCGATTAGTACGTCGAAGTTTTTAGCAAGAGTCCAAGTAGGATCGCCAACCATTACGTATTGGATTTTTTTGATTTCTTCAGAAGAATCGTGCCAAGCTTTGTGAGTGAAGTGAGTGTCAGTAGAAACTGAGTAGATTTCAACGCCTAATTTTTTGAATTCTTCGTAGTTGTCAGCAAGGTCGCCAAGTTCAGTTGGGCAAACGAAAGTGAAGTCAGCTGGGTAGAAGAATACTACAGACCATTTACCTTTAAGGTCAGCTTCTGTTACTTCGATGAATTTACCATTTTGGAACGCAGTTGTTTTGAACGGTTTAACTTCAGTATTAATTAAGCTCATCATTGTCTCCATGATTGAGGTTTGTATTTAATTTCCGATAGGGTACAGAAATTATTTTTCTTGCTGAAACAGTATTTTTACATAACATACATCGGAAAAACCGAATTAAGCTAAAAATAAAACACCATCAGCACAAACAGCATTGCTCTTGATATAAATGATTCAACCGTAGAATGGTGAATACATCATGACAAGACTCACCCCGATTTAATGCCTCTTCAGACATGATGCCGCAAGCAGTAAAATTCAAGGGCAAAAATTAAAAAATTATAAAAATATTCAAAATGGCCGTTCTTTCGCTTAGGGGCAATACAGCGTAAAATAGCTGCCTATTGTCTTTTTTTATATCAGGTGTTTTCTCAGTGCAGAGTCCTTTAAATGTAGATCAGCTCGTTATGGCGCGTGACCGTCATCGTTTAAATCGACTCCAAAAAGGTAAAGATGCCAACCAAAAGCAATATCAAGAATTATTTGAAAAATCGCATGCCAAAGTCATGCAGCGTATCGAACGCATTCCCAATATCAAGCTGAATCAGGATCTGCCTGTTACCCAGTATGCAGACAAGCTGATTGAAGCGATCCAGCAACATCAGGTCATTATTGTGGCTGGTGAAACCGGTTCCGGTAAAACTACGCAATTACCACAAATCGCCATGCTGGCAGGTCGAGGCCTGACTGGTCTGATTGGCCATACCCAGCCACGTCGTCTAGCTGCGCGTAGCGTCTCACAGCGTATTGCAGAAGAAGTTGGCGAGAAACTGGGTGAATCAATTTCCTTTAAAGTCCGTTTTAATGAACAGGGCTCACAGGATTCGATCGTCCGTTTGATGACGGATGGTATTTTATTGGCAGAGTTGGCCAATGACCGGTTCCTGACCAAATACGACACCATCATTATTGATGAAGCCCATGAACGCTCGCTGAATATCGATTTCATCATGGGTTATCTCAAGCAGCTGTTGCCGCGTCGTAAAGATTTAAAAGTGATCATTACCTCGGCAACGCTGGACGTAAACCGTTTTAGTAACTACTTCAATGGTGCGCCGATCTATGAAGTGGAAGGACGTAGCTATCCGGTAGAAGTGCGTTATCGTCCAATTTCTGAAATGAGCATTGTCGGCAGTGATGACGACGAATTTGATGATTTTGAAGAAAATCTGCCACGCGCAGTGGTTGCAGCAGTAGAAGAATGTTTTCAGGATGCACAGGAAAAAGGTCATCCGGAACATGCTGATATCCTGATTTTTGCCAGTACCGAACAGGAAATTCGTGAACTGCAGGAAACCTTGATCAAGCATGGTCCACGCCATACTGAAGTACTTCCTTTGTATGCGCGTCTGGCACTGGCTGAACAGCAAAAAATCTTTAATCCATCGGGCGGCGGTCGACGGATTATTATCGCCACCAACGTAGCAGAAACAGCATTAACTGTTCCGAATATTCGTTATGTGATTGATAGCGGTTTTGCCCGTATTTCCCGTTATAACTATCGTTCACGGGTGCAGCGTTTACCGATCGAAGCGGTTTCTCAAGCTGCTGCCAATCAGCGTAAAGGCCGTTGTGGCCGTATTGCGCCAGGCGTCTGTGTTCGTCTGTACAGTGAAGAGGACTTTTTAAGTCGTCCTGAATTTACCGAACCTGAGATTAAACGGACCAATCTGGCATCCGTTATTTTACAGATGCAAAGTCTGGGCCTAGGTTCACTGGAAGATTTTGATTTCATTGAGCCACCAGATCACCGCCTGGTCAATGATGGTCGCAAGCTCTTGATTGAGCTTGGGGCAATGACAGAGAAAAATCTCCCTAAAGTTGCCGACGAAAAGCAGTCGGGAACTTCTTCCCCCTTTAATAAAGGGGGAACACAAGGGGGATTAACCAAGATCGGTCAGCAAATGGCAAAAATGCCAATTGATCCACGTCTGGCGCGAATGATTCTTGGCGGTGCCCATTTTGGTGCACTGAATGAAGCTTTGGTGATTGTCGCGGCGCTGGCAGTACAAGACCCACGTGAACGTCCTGCGGATAAGCAGATGCAGGCTGATCAGAAACATGCCTTGTTCCGTGAAGCAGATTCAGATTTCCTGTTTTATATCAAGCTCTGGGATACCCTGCATAATAACTGTGAAAGTATGAGCGAAAACAAACGTCGTACTTTTGCACGGAATCATTTCCTGAGCTGGTTACGTCTGCGTGAATGGAAGAAAACTCATGAGCAGCTGGTGGATCTGGCTAAAGGCTTAAAACTGTCCTTTAATGAAAAGAAAGCCAGTTATGAAAATCTGCATCGCGCTTTATTGACTGGCTTACTGTCTTTTATTGCCAACAAGACTGATGAACGTAATGTGTTTATGGCAGTTCGTCAGCAGAAAGCACGAATTTTCCCGGCATCAACGCTGCACAAAACCAATACCCCATGGGTGATGGCTTTTGAAATGGTTGAAACCTCGCAGGTGTATTTACGGACTCTAGCGAAAATTGAGCCGGAATGGATTCTGCTAGCTGCGCGTGACTTGCTGAAACATCACTATTTTGAGCCGCACTGGTCGAAAAAAGCGGGTGTAGTCAATGCCTATGATCAGATTTCGTTATTCGGCCTGATCATCGAGCCGAAGCGTCCGGTCAATTATGAGAAAGTGGATCAGCCTGCTGCGCATGAAATCTTCCTGCGTGATGCACTGACCACTGGAAATCTCGGTATTAATCCCCCATTCCTGAAGCATAATTTGCTGAAACTGGAAGAAGTGGAACGGGTAGAAGACAAGCTACGCCGTCGTGACTTGGTCGTGGATGAAGAAACCATTTACCAGTTTTATGCCTCCAAAGTGCCGCCAGAAGTGGCGAGTCGCCGTAGTTTTGAAGACTGGCGTGCCACGGTAGAGCCACATGATCCACGTTATCTGTTTATTGATGATGATGCGCTGTGGCTGAATGATCGTCCAACCACACAACAGTTTCCGGATTATTTACGTAATGGTGAATTGCGTCTGGCGACCAGTTACCGTTTTGACCCAAGTCATGATGAAGATGGTGCAACGGTTAAAATCCCGCTGCAGGCTTTGCCGCAGGTCGATGAAAATATCTGGTCATGGGGGGTTCCAGGCTGGCGTCTGGAACTGATCGAAGCTTTATTAAAGACTTTGCCTAAAGATAAACGCCGTAGTCTGGTGCCGATTCCAGATACTGCGAAAAAGCTAGCAGCCCGTATTGATGCGGTAAATTTACGTGAGCATATTTTCAGTTTTCTGGCTTTCCAGTTGCGTGGCGAGCAGATTACAGAAAAAGATTTTAGTCTGGATCGGGTTGAGCAATATCTCTTGCCTTTGATCAAGGTGATAGATGAAAAAGGTCACGTGATTGAACAAGGCCGTGATCTGGCCGAGCTAAAAGCCCGTTGCCGTACTGAAACTCATAGCCCGGTGAAACAGTTAAAAGGTGAATTTAAAACCTTCCCGGAAAACTTTGTCTTTGAAGCATCGCAGAAAGTGACGGGTGTAGTCGTTAAGCAATATCAGGCACTGGTTCCTACCAAAGACTTTGCTGCACTGGAACAGAAAGATGAATCTGGTGTCGTGATTCAGACCTTTAATGATCAGGCTGAAGCCGTCAAACAGCATCGTGAAGGGATCATTCGGCTGGTGCATATGCAGCTCGGAGATCTGGTGCGTCAGCTGAAAAAACAGATTTCCAAACCGCTGGCACTGGCATATTCACCGCTTGGCGATAAGGCCCAACTGGAGCAAATGTTAGTTTATGCCACACTCCACCTGTCAATTAATGAGCTGCCTGTCAATATGCAAGAGTTCCAAAAGTTGGTAGAGGATGTAAAAAAATCTTTCCTGACTCATGGCCAGACTGCACTGAAAGAAATCACGGATATTTATATCCAGTGGCAGGAAATTCGTCGTAAATTACTGGTTTTAGACCCATCTATATTTGGAAAAAATATTGATGATATTGAGGATCAGCTTGATTTGATGAGTCTTTCTGACTTCGTTTATCGGAAACCTTCCGACGTATGGTCAGAATTTCCACGTTATTTGAAAGCCCTGATCTTGCGTTTAGAGCGCTTGCCAAATAACCTACAGAGGGATGATTCCGCCATTGACCAAATTGATCCGTGGATGGAAAAATTATTTAAGTTTAAAAATGACGCTCGCCTTAAAGAATTGTATTTTATGGTTGAGGAGTTAAGGATCTCATTGTTTTCTCAACCGATGAAAACGAAAACACCCATTTCTCCAACTCGCCTGCAAAAAGTATGGGAACGTCTTGGAATCAGTTAAGATATAGGTCATTTTGAGAAGGAGTTTTACATGGGCATCCGTATTACGGGTACTGGCTTGTTCCATCCGGAAGATGTCATTACCAATGAAGAGTTAGTTGAAAGTTTAAATGCTTATGTGGAACTGTATAATCACGAAAATGCAGATAAAATCGCTGCAGGCGAATTAGATGCGCGTCGTGGTTCTAGCGCAGAATTTATTGAAAAAGCGTCAGGCGTACAACGCCGTTATGTGTCAGAAAAAACTGGCATCCTCGATCCAAAACGTTTACGTCCAAATCTACGTGAACGTTCAGATGATGAAATTTCCCTTCAGGCAGAATGGGGCGTGATCGCAGCAAAACAGGCGATGGAAAATGCTGGTGTCACTGCTGAAGATATCGATGTTGTGATCCTGTCATGTTCAAATCTGCAACGTGCTTATCCTGCGGTTGCGATTGAAATCCAGACTGCTCTGGGTATTCAAGGTTATGCGTATGACATGAACGTCGCATGTTCAGCAGCAACTTTTGGTTTAAAACAGGCTGCCGATGCCATCAAAGCAGGTGCACGTCGTGTATTGCTGGTAAATGTCGAAATTACCTCTGCACATACCGATTTCCGTTCACGTGACTGTCACTTTATTTTTGGTGATGTCGCAACTGCATCGATCATTGAAGATACTGAAACTAAAACCGGTTTCGAGATTCTGGATACATCATTATTTACCCAGTTCTCAAACAATATCCGTAATAACTTCGGCTTCCTGAATACGTCTGAAAATGCGGATATCGACGACAAACGTTTCCGTCAGGATGGTCGTAAAGTATTTAAAGAAGTGTGTCCACTGGTTGCAAAAATGATTACTGCTCAACTTGAGAAAAATCATATTGCACCTACAGATGTAAAACGCTTCTGGTTGCACCAAGCCAATGCCAGCATGAATGAACTGATTCTAAAACTGGTAGTGGGTAAAGAAAATGCCAAACCAGGTCTGGTACCCATCATTCTGAATGAGTTTGCCAATACTTCTTCAGCAGGTGTCATCATTGCCTTACATCGTACTGCAAATGAAGTTGAAGACGGCGAATATGGCGTACTGTGTTCATTTGGTGCAGGCTATTCAGTGGGTTCAATCCTGGTACAAAAACGCGTGGCGTAAGCCGGGAGTATATTTTGCAGGTCAAGCATGACGCAGCATGGATCAGGCGCTTAAGTGCCTTATCCAAACTGTATTTCACGCCTACTTTTTTAGGGGCTGAAAATATTGATGCCAGTCGACCTGCAATGTATGTCGGTAATCATTCTATGTATGGCATCTTTGATGCGCCAATGTTGATTGATTACCTGTACAACCAACATCAAGTGGCTGTGGTCAGTATTGCTGATCATAGCCATTTTTATGTGCCGCTATGGCGTGAAGCAGTGAAGAAATTTGGTGCTATTGATGGCATACAGGACTATGTCCGCTCGGCCATGCAGCAAGGCTACTCGATTCTGGTCTTTCCGGGGGGTGGCCGTGAAGTGCTGAAACGGGAAGGTGAGCAGTATCAGCTGATTTGGAAAGAGCGTTATGGCTTCCTTAAGCTGGCTCAAGAGTTTCAATACGATATAGTCCCTTTTGCTGCACTCGGCGGTGATGAAATCTATGAGATTGGATTTGATGCCAATAAGATCATTCAACATAAGTATTTTCAAAAATTATTAAAAATTCCCCAACTCAATAAATTATTACGTCATGGTGACGTGATTCCTTCCTTACCTAAAAATCTGTTTCCCAAACGCTTGCCTTTTTATTTTCAGTTTATGCCGCGGCAGCCAATTCATCATGTGCAGCACGAGAATGATCTGATTGATTTTCGTGAGTATTTACAACACAAGATCTATCAGGGGCTAGAACTGTTGGCTGACAGACGTCGGCAAGATGAAGTCTAGGTCTTTTCATCATTCCTGCTTTGCTTTACATTGAGATCGAATCGTCTAAAAAATCACCATGCTTCAATTTCTGTAATAGAAAGGAAAAAGCGATTTTAAAGGATTGAAATTCAGTAGGTCTGTAACTCAATAGGGTTAAAACGAAGGGGGAAATATGGAACAGGAGGGTTTGTTACTGCCATTCAGACAGCTCGCTGAACAATGCCTCAGTATTTTTCCTGAGTTAAATCAGCTGTATCTGGATCAAATGGCGCTTATTGGTCATGTGAATGCCCAGAATTTGTTCAGGATTCATCAGGATGAGCATCGAATTGATCTGCTTAATGGCTTATTAAATATACAGCTATATACACCTCAAGATTTAAATCTGGAAAGTCCCCATGCCTTAGCAGAAATGCAGATTGATTCCAGGTTGGCTAAAGCAGAGGCTTTGGAAGAGTTTTTTTTTCAGGATATTTACTTTCTGACTGGCGATTTAAAGCCCCAGCATTCCCTGTTTTTACGTGATAAAGCCAAACAGCTCCGTCAACTTATTATTGATCAAGTCTATATATGGGTTAATGCGCCTGAACGAGTTGCTAATTGCTTAAAGCAGATGTCGCCTGTGCAGGCTGAAATCATCGACTCCTTTATGATTAAGGCTGAAGTTTATACTCAGCCTTGTATCAGTAATTGTCTTCAAAGTGGGCATGAGATTCCTGCGCATGTCTTAAAACAGCTACAGCAAATCTTTTCCTTGCAACATTTGCAGTCAGATGAGTTTCTATCGATTCAGTCAGTGATGGACAGTCTGGATGCATTCTGTTTCAGTGCGCCCGAGTTTCTGCACCCAGCGACTTTCCGGATTATCTCCTTATCCTTTGAAAACCGGTTCAATTTGCATGAGCTGAATGACCATATTGACGATATCCGTTTGCTGTATCGGCATGCCGAAGAGCAAAGTCATCTACTGGGCTTTGTACGGCTGATGAATCGTGATAGCTGGCATCGGAGTGATCTGCTATCCAAACGCAATTTTCTGGAAAATAATCCTTATTTATGGCAGAAAAAAGTCGCCAAACTTCCTTTATTTGACTGTCATCGGGTAGTGAACTGGTTATTTAAACAGCCTGCGGAAATTTTGGATTGGCTGAGCAGCAATATTCAACATAGCAGTGTGCGGGTGGCGGCAACAGCTTTAAGCTTTATCGATACGCATCATGTTCATCCGCAGATTGTTTTAGCTACCTTGCAATATTTTCAATATATCGCAGCACGTCTGTTTATTGATGATGTTCATCAATATGCTCTTCAGCATTGCTGGTTTGAGCATGAGCTGAATCGAACAGTTGTTCTCAAAGGGACGCGTCAGGCTATTGAGGATCATCGTATTGCGATTAGTCCATCGATTTTATATCTGGATGAATGGATCGGATTATTGCGGGATGTAGTGGCAATGGATGATCAGATAACTAAAAGGGTCTCTGCCAACTTAAGCCGAGTGATGCAAGCTTATATGCAGCATCTGTATAAGATTACCTGTGATTTGCCTGAGGATGTGTTGGCTTATATTCGGCCTCAAACTCAGCAAGACCGTAATTTTTATAACGTGCTACAACGTAACCAGATTCCATTTGTAGAGTTCAGGAAGCGTTTTTATTTACACGCCCGGCATGTGCGGGAATCCTGTTTTGACGGTTATATCCGCGATTATCTGCCGGAGTATTTTTCTACTCAAACAGAAGTGCCTAAGAATTTAAGCTGGACCAGTTTATTTATGCAGGCAGTTGCCTGGCATGAGCAGATTCAGAAGCAGGAAATTATTGCCAAGCTCAAAAAAGACTTTGCTTTAGCCAGCTGGAGGCCGCTGACACAGGCACATTTTCTACTGTATTTTAATTGGCGTTTTGAGGAGTTGAAAACACTAGAGCGGATTATTGAAGAGGCCAGAATATTCCGGAACTGTCTGGCTGCAAGTTATGCACAGCGTATAGTCGAAGGTGAATATGTGGCTTTTCGCATGTCACATCCTGCAATCAAATTACCTCTGATTTTAGGCTGTCAGTTGCAGAATGACCAAGTCATCTTTGACCAGCTTGAGTATCCAAATAATCAAAAAGCGGAAGTTGAATATATCAATATTGCCCAGCATTTTATTAACTGGTTAAACCTGCAGGCTTGACCGGATTCAGTGCTTTTCTATCCGTGAAGCTTAACTTTTCCGGCAAAAATCGTTAGGCTATAGCCGTTCTTTTACGGTATCTCTTTTATGAAACAGGAAACTGCACTTAAGCTCTTAAAAGCAGGGGAAAATGTCTTTTTAACCGGTTCTGCGGGTGCAGGGAAAACTTATACGCTCAATCAATATATCAATTATCTGAAAGCCCGTAAGGTGTCGGTCGCGATTACTGCATCGACTGGTATTGCAGCAACGCATATGAATGGCATGACCATACATACCTGGGCAGGAATTGGGATCAAAGACTTTTTGTCTGAAGAAGACCTGAAGCGGATGAAAGAGCGCAAATACCTGAAAGAACACTTGGAAAATGCTCAAGTCCTGATCATTGATGAAATTTCTATGCTGCATGCCAAGCAGCTCAATCTGGTCAATCAGGTACTGAAATATTTCAAGGAAAGTGATGAAGCTTTCGGTGGGATTCAGGTCATTGTCGCAGGGGACTTTTTCCAGTTGCCGCCCGTTGGAAAAAATGATGAACGTAACCGCGATAAATTCTGCTTTATGTCGGATGCCTGGGTTGAAGCCAAGTTTCGGGTTTGTTATCTGACCGAGCAGCATCGTCAGGGTAATGACTACCTGAATGATATTCTGAATGCCATTCGTGCGCAGGCCATTTCACCTGAACATCGTTCAGCACTACAGGCCACACGTCAGCAGAATATTGGCGATAACTATACACGTCTCTATACCCACAATATGGATGTAGACAGCATTAACTTTAAGCATCTGAATGAAATTGATCAGGATCCACGCCAGTTTGATGCGCAATGTGATGGCAATGAAAAACTGATAGAAACCTTAAAGTCTTCAGTCCGTGCACCCGAAGCCTTAACCCTGAAAAAACATGCCAAGGTCATGTTCGTGAAAAATAACTTTGATATGGGCTATATCAACGGCAGTCTGGGTGAAGTGATCGGCTTTGAAGATGATGATGAGCATGGCGTTTTGCCAAAGGTCAAACTGACAGACGGAACTACCCTGATTGTAGAACCTGAAACCTGGTCAGTGGATAATGAAGCAGGCAAAACCATTGCCAGTTTCCAGCAGATTCCACTACGTCTGGCTTGGGCGATTACCATTCATAAGTCTCAAGGCATGACACTAGAAGCTGCTGAAATTGATCTAAGCCATACTTTTGAAAAAGGTCAAGGTTATGTAGCACTTTCGCGTTTAAAAAGTTTAAATGGTCTACGCTTGAAAGGCTTTAATGAACAGGCTCTGGAACTGGATGGTCTTGCCATTAAGGCTGATCGCCGTTTTCAGGAACTGTCAGATGAAGCAGAAGCGAATTTTGAAAATGTAGATTTGACTGTACAGCATAAGGCCTTTATCCGTCATTGTGGTGGCACTTTGAACGAAGTCGAGATCCAGCGCAATGAGAAGAAAATTGCCAAAAATGGTGGTAAGCAAAACTACGCGACTGCAACCTTGGATGAAACCCGTGAATTGTTTGAAGAAGGTTATGAGATTTCCGATATTGCAACTGAACGTGGCTTGACACCTGCCACTATCATTAACCATCTGGGGCGTTTGCATAAGGAGCAAGGGCTGGATATCTCAGTGGCTCATCCGGGTGAAGAAGTCGTTGAGCAAGTCCGCAAGATTTATAAACGTCTAACCAAACGTCAAAACTCAGATCATTTTAATGATGATGGCAGTATTAAATTACGTCCGATCGTGGAACTGACCAGTCCGCGTATGGGTTATGATCAGGTGCGTTTGGCTTTGCTGTTTGTGGAATAAAATTTGGGTTTTTAAATTTTAGTATTTAACGTGAGCTTTTACTTTTGAAAGATCAAAAGTAACAAAAATCTTTTGTTGGATTGAAGGTACATCCTGTACCTCAATCCAACGAGCGACATCCATGTCGCTGATCATGTGATTTAATACTTTGCAGTTCATAATTTTAGAATATTAATTTTTAAGAATATTGCACAATCATGGTTAAAGGCTTATTGCGTTCCAATCAATAACGATAAAATCCCGGCTGCAATTAATGGCCCGACAGGGACACCACGAAGTACCGCGACACCTGCGACTGTACCAATTAATAGACCTGCAACGACATCAGGCTGACTCGACATCAGTTTCACCCCACGTCCACCAAGCCAGGCAACAAATAGACCGATTGCAATTGCTAGTAAAGATTTCCAGCTTAGGAAAGATTTAAGAATACTTTCACCGGGAATTTTCCCGCTAGCAATCGGAGCCAATACGCCAATGGTTAAAATAATGATCCCGATATTTAGGCCATGTTGCTGTACATAAGGTAAGAGTTCATTGAGAGGCGTGATTTTTAATACGATCAACACGGCCGCAGCAATAGTCACAGCAGTATTATGACTAAAAATACCGCAAGCCAGTAGAACTAGAAGAACAAGCAGATTCAAATCAAGTTGGGACATGAGGAGATAAAAAAATGAAAAGTCACAGGATTATAGGCTTTTTAGCCATTTAAAGGGAGAATGCTCTACAAGAAATGAATCTGGCTAGTTTTCAGTATAGAATGCGCCTATCGTTCGTATAAACAGGTTCAGACAGATGCTATTGGAAAAAATGTTGCAATCACAAGGTTTCGGCTCACGAAAACATTGTCAGCAACTGATTAAAAATGGTGCTGTTTCGATTCAGGGCGAACTCATCGATAACCCCAAGCATAAGCTGAATCTGCAAGATCTGACCTTTAGCGTCTATGGTCATGAATATCGCTATCGGGAAAAAGTATATATTGCGCTCAATAAGCCTCAAGATTATGAGTGTTCACATCAGGCTACCCATCATTTCAGTGTATTTGATCTGTTTGATGACACCTTGTTAAACCGTGGAATTCAATGTGTAGGTCGTCTCGATCAAGATACAACTGGACTGTTATTGCTGACCGATGATGGTCAGTTTCTACAAGCATTGACGCATCCCAAAAAACATGTGGCGAAAGTTTATCAGATGACTACTGCCGATCCCGTGACAGATGAACAGATTCAACAGCTTGAACAGGGTGTGGAATTGAGAAATGAAAAAGGCACCTTTGCTGCTACAGATATTGTTCGTCTGGATGACAATCGTCTGCAAATGACGATTCATCAAGGGGTTTATCATCAGGTGAAACGTATGCTGGCAGCTGTTGGCAATAAAGTGGAACAGCTGCATCGTGCCCAGATTGGTGCGTTGGCCTTGAATGAACTGGCAATAGGGGAATGGACCTATCTGGACGCAGAACAACTGGCACAGGCAAAATTCCGTACCGAATAAAGTCTGGGATCTATTTCAGGAAACAATGGAAAGTCACGAATTCATTGTCCTGAATAAATCCAAGTGACTCATAAAGTTTATGTGACTGATAATTGGTTTTTTGCGTTTCCAGGCTGATTCGAAGCGCATTTTCATGTCGGGCAAATAAAATAGCAGTATCAATCAGTTGCTTGGCTGCACCATGCCGGCGATAAGGCGGGCTAATATAGACATCGTCCAGCACATAATAGGTAGAACATGCGACTGAGGAAAATCTTAAATACAGCAGAATAAATCCGGTAAAAATATCATCCTTGGTGTTGATAAAAATGACAGTTTGACCATCTTCAAAACGCTGTTTCAAAAATTCGTAAGATAAATCCAGATTGGAAGAAGTACCATAAAATTGACGGTACTCATCAAATAAAACGGCCAGGTTAGGTAGATCTTCTGACTGGGCACGTCGCACGATCATCGGCTTACTCCATGTTAATTTTATTATTTATCATTAACATCAAGCATAGCGAAGTTTGAAAGGAGAGAAACTTAAGAATTGTTCGTAAATGCAACAATGTTAAATTTTGTCGCTTTCACCTAAAATAGCATTCAGTTCTTCAAATAAATCAAAATGATCATCATCCAGATTCATTTCCTGATGATCTGCTGGAATCGCTGTAGTACTTGGACTTGAAGTTTGTTCTGACTTTAGTTCACTCTGTTTCTGCTTGCGTAACTTGATCAACTGTTCCAGGTTGATATTCTGATTTTCAATCGAGAAGGGGATTGATTTGGTTAGAACCACCTGTTTAAAAAAAAGACGAACTGCCTGAGCCGGCGTAATCCCCAATTGTTTAAATACTGCAAATGCCTGTTTCTTTTCTTGGGAATCCAGGCGAATTTGATAAACTTCAGTTTTTCTCATAATATTTTCAAAGCTTTAAATTACTTAACTTTTCGCCTTATTCTAATCGATAACTTCGGGATTTCAATCCTCAAGTTGCCGTTTTTAGAAAATAATCTGTAATGACAAGAGATTTACAGTGTCAATTCAAGTTTAGAGCTAAATTGCATCTGCTTTTGGGTAACTGGATCCGTAAACTGAATGTGTTTGGCCAGTAGCTGTAACGGTGCAGAAAAATCATCATCCGCCTTATGGGAAACCTGCGGATAAAAAGGATCATTCTGGATCGGAATCCCCAAATGACTTAAGTGTACCCTTAACTGATGCTGCTTTCCTGTATGTGGTTTTAGCTCATATTTGCCCCATTGCTGATCATGTTGCAGCAATTGAATTTCGGTTTCGCTATTAGGTTCTCCTTCTACCACCTGCATGGTATAAAAGGGCTGGCCTTTCTCCATTTTCAACTTTGTGATGAGCGGAAAACTTAAATCATCACGATAAGCCGCAATCGCATGATAGGTTTTCTGTACCTGCCGAGTCGCAAACATTTGCTGATAAACGCCACGCGATTGCACACATTTTGAAATCAGCACCACACCTGCCGTTTCACGATCCAATCGATGAATCGGAGTAAGATGTTCATTTCCAGTTTGCTGTTTTAGGCGTACCAGCAAGGTTTCCTGTACATATTGTCCAGTAGGACTCATGGTTAGAAAATGCGGTTTATCCACCACCAGCAGATGCTCATTTTCAAACAGAATATGATGCTGAAAAGGAACATGCACTTCGTGTGCCAAAAAACGATAATAAAAACAATGAGTATTCGCTTGAAAAGAACTTTCGATGGTTAAGGCTTTGCCCTGAGCATCATAAACCAGACCATTATCGAAACGGGATTGCCATTCGCTCGACTCAATATGGGGAAATTGCGCGCACAGATAGGCATAGACTGTCTTGGGTGAATCAGCTGTCGCTTGCAGGAATACTTTACTTGCCGTAACCCCATTCAGCATGGGTGGGCTAAATTCAACAGTCGAAGTCATCACAACGTGGATCTATCTCTTGTTTGGAACGGATGCTGTGAAAAAATACAGTTTCTCACAGAGGTGAATAGGCTTTTAAAGCGTTGCGATGCTATCATAATTATTCTTTTTCATCATGTCGTGAGTAATATGCCCTATTCATTTAATTTCACTTTAAAACATGAAGATGACACCCAAAATCTGGCCAAAGTTCTGGCAAATAATTTTTCTTCGGGCGTTATATATCTGATTGGTGACTTGGGTGCGGGGAAAACCACGCTGACGCGTTATTACTTACAACAACTCGGTCATAAAGGCTCAGTAAAAAGTCCGACTTATACGCTGGTGGAACCGTATCAGGTGAATGGTCAGGATATCTTTCATTTTGATTTATATCGTCTCAATGACCCTTATGAACTTGAATTGATGGGAATCCGGGATTATTTAGAAACTCCCAATGCGCTATTTCTATTTGAATGGCCTTCTAAGGGGGGTGATGAAATCCCGCAAGCCGATTTAATTATTGAAATTTTAAAATCAGAAGATGAGCTGACCCGTACTGCAAGTCTGATTTCTTCTAATCTGGCATTACAGCAAGCTTTGGAGCGTGAATTCCCAAATGGTTGATGATTTAAGCATACGCCGTATCCGTGCACTTGATCCTGCGCTGGCGAACCAGATTGCCGCAGGTGAGGTGATTGAACGTCCTGCATCTGTGGTCAAGGAGTTGCTGGAAAACTCGATTGATGCAGGTGCGACCGAGCTGATCATCCGGGTGGAACAGGGCGGCAGTACGCTGATTGAAATCATTGATAATGGCCGAGGCATTCATTATGAGGATTTGCCACTAGCCGTGATGCGTCACGCGACCAGTAAGATTCAAACGGCTGAAGAGCTGCATGCGATTACCAGTTTGGGCTTTCGTGGTGAGGCGTTGGCCTCGATTGCTGCAGTGTCACGCCTGACTTTAACCAGTAGCCAGAATGAAGATGGCATTGGCTATCAGGTCGAAGTGAACGGTACGGCTTTTGATCATCAGGATATTCAACCGGTCGCAGCATCCAAAGGAACTCAGATCCGGGTGCAGGATTTATTCTTCAATGTCCCGGCGCGGCGCAAATTCCTGAAAAAGCCCGGCACTGAATTTGGACATATCGAAGAAATTGTTCGCCGTATGGCTTTAACGCATTTTGATATTCGCTTTGTATTGGAACATAACCAAACGATCAAGCTGAATTTGCCGGTTGCAGATAGTGGAGCTTTGCGTTTTCAACGTGTGCAACAATTACTTGGCCGTCAGTTTACTGAAAATGCTTACTGGATTGATGCAGACAGTATCAATATGCGTTTATCAGGCTGGCTCGGACATCCTTCGGATGCACGGGCTCAAGCCGATTTGCAGTATGTCTATGTGAATGGCCGGATCGTTAAAGATAAGACTATTTCGCACGCTTTGCGTATGGCTTATGATGGTATCCTGCATGGCCATCAGCATGCCGCTTATTTACTGTTTCTGGAAATCGATCCAGAAAGCATCGATGTCAATGTGCATCCAACCAAACATGAAATTCGTTTTCTGAACCAGCGTGAAGTACATGAATTTGTACGACATTATGCCAAGGAAACCCTAGCACAATTCCAGACTGCGAGCGCTGATCTGGCTGAGGCGATGAAACCTGAGTCTGAAGCTGTTGCGATAACACCTCAGCCGCGCTATCAAGAGCAGTTTAGCCTGCATCAGTCCGTAGCCACTCAACCGGTTATTCCAGTCACATCTCCGTATCGTCAGCATGAAGAAGAAGCTTCTGATGTGTTAACGGATTTCGAGTCATCAGGTCCACAAACTGTGCATTATGCGCAGGATTATAATAAGTCATATTCGGGTTCACAGCAGCTGAATAATGCCTTGAAAAGTTATCTCGCGCCTTTAAGAGAAACTGAACCGGAAACCAATACTTCAGCATCGGATGCATTGCAGTCACATTTACACAGTAAAGTGGATGAGCATCCTTTGGGGATTGCGATCGCCCAGCTGCATGGTATTTATATACTAGCGCAAAATACCGAAGGCTTAATCATCGTAGATATGCATGCGGCGCATGAGCGTATTCTGCTGCAACAGATGAAAATGGCTTGGGATAAACCGGAATTCTGGATATCCCAGCAATTGCTGATTCCTAAAGTGGTGAGCATTAGTCGTATGCAAGCCATGCGTGTTGACGAGCTTAAAGATCAACTTGCTCGTTTAGGTCTGGAAATTGACCAGTATGGTGATGAACAGGTCATTGTACGGGGTGTACCGGCCATTTTGCATAAAGCTGATTTTGATGCCTTGATCCCTGAATTACTGAATGATCTGGATCCGAATGATCAGGGGCAAGGGTTAATGCAGAAACGGGATCAGATTCTTGCGGGCATGGCCTGTCATGGTGCGGTACGTGCGCATCGCATGTTGAGTCTGTCAGAAATGAACGCTTTGCTGCGCCAGATGGAACAAACTGAATTTGCGAGCCAATGTAATCATGGTCGTCCAACCTGGCGAGCATTTCCATTGTCTCAACTTGATAAACTTTTCGCTCGAGGAGAGTAGCCTTACATGTCCAATCAACTGCCGGTCATCAATTTAATGGGACCAACTGCAAGCGGTAAAACTGCTTTGGCATGTGAACTATACGAGCAAGGTCATTTTGAGCTGATTTCTGTCGATTCTGCGCTAGTTTATCGGGAAATGGACATTGGTACAGCGAAACCTTCTAAAGAGGAATTAGAGCGCTATCCGCATCATCTGATTGATATTATTAGCCCGCTCGAAGTCTATTCTGCAGCAAACTTTGTCGAAGATGCTTGCCGTCTGATTGATGATATTCATGCGCGTGGTAAAACACCAATTTTGGTGGGTGGCACCATGCTGTATTTTAAGGCCTTACTTGAAGGCTTATCTGACAATTTGCCAAGTGCAGATTACGCAGTACGTGCCCAGATCGAAGAGAAAGCCGCTCGTGAAGGGTGGGAAGCGGTGTATGCTGAATTATGTCAGGTAGATCCCTTAGCAGGCCAGAAATTTAAAGTCAGTGATAAACAGAGAATTATCCGTGCATTAGAGGTTTTTAAGCTAACAGGTGAGCCGATTACAAAACTACAAGCAGAACAACCAAAAAATTTACCATATCGTTACAATTTCCATAATTATGCCTTAATGCCCGATCGGTTAGAATTGCACAAACGTATTGAAAAACGTCTTGAAATTATGTGGAAAAACGGATTTTTAAATGAAGTTAAAGGATTAATGGGAAAATACGATTTTGACGAAAATTTACCCTCAATGCGTTCAGTAGGTTACCGCCAAGCCATAGAATTCTTAAAAAAAGGTGACCTAAGTCATGAAAAACAACGGGAAATGGAGGATAAGGCTTTATTTGCGACACGACAACTTGCCAAACGTCAATATACCTGGTTGAGATCTTTGCAAGAAAAGCATAAATTTACAACATATTTTACGCTCGAGCAGGCCCAAGAAGACTTGCGAAACTGTCACGGATAAAGCAAAATTTGAGTACTATCTTTTTTATAATTTTTAATTGAAAAATAGAGATAGTTTTTTGCGCTGATTTTTAAATTTTTGGAGTTATAACATGTCTAAAGGTCAAACTTTACAAGATCCATTCTTGAATTCTCTCCGTAAGGAACGTATTCCAGTTTCTATCTTCCTGGTAAACGGTATCAAATTACAAGGTCACATCGAGTCTTTTGACCAATACGTTGTATTATTAAAAAATACAGTAAGCCAAATGGTTTACAAACACGCGATTTCTACAGTAGTACCTGCACGTAACCCTCGTCCAGCTGGTGCTCCTGCTGGTTCACAAGGTGCGGGCTTCGGTGGTCAAGGTGGCGCGGGTGGCTTCGGTGGTCAAGGCGCTGCTGGTGGCTTCGGTGGTCAAGGTGGCTTCGGCGGTCAAGGCGCTGGCTTCGGTGGTCAAGGCTTCGGCGGTCAAGGTGGCTTCGGTAGTCAAGGTGGCTTCGGCGGTCAAGGTGGCTTCGGTGGTCAAGGTGCTGGCTTTGGTGGTCAAGGCGCTGGTTTCGGTGGTCAAGGCGCTGGTTTTGATAACGATTCAAAATTTGAAGATTCTTCTGACGACGAAAACAATCGTTAATCGGATCTGAAATAAAAAAGCCTCTTAATAAGAGGCTTTTTTATTGCTTAAAGAATTGAGCCATTAAAAAACCAGCATTATGCTGGCTTTCTTTTCTTAAATTAACGAGCGCGTTTAGGATCTAGCTGAGGATCTTTGATTTCTACATAGGCATTGCTACGGGTTTCACGTAACCAGCTATCTAGCTCAGCATCAAACTGGCGTTCACCCAGGATCTGGCGTGCCATACGTTCCTGATATTCCTGAGTCATATCTTGCTGACGTGTATCGGTCACTTGCAGGATATGCCAGCCAAATTGTGACTGGAACGGTTCACTAATCTGACCCACTGGCGTACTTTTCATACGCTGTTCAAATTCAGGTACCATGACACCTGGGCTGACCCAGCCTAAACTTCCGCCATCACGCGCTGAACCTGTGTCATTAGAGAAAGTAGACGCCAATACTGCAAAATCTTCACCTTGCTTAAGACGCGTATATAAGCTATCAATCATCTGTTTAGTATTTTCTGGGCTAACCACTTCTGATGTTTGAATCAGAATATGACGGGTCTGGTACTGAGGAACCAATGCTTTCTGCTCACCACCTTTACGCTCTAAAAGTTTCAGGACATGCACGCCATCTGCCGCAGGAATCAGTTCAGATGTTTGACCCGCTTGCAAAGTAGAAACACGTGCAGCGAGTTCGCCTGGGATTTCTGATAAATTTCGCACGCCCATATCAGACGCATCTACTTTAATATCGCCAGTTGAATATTTTTTGCTGATCGCCTGAATATCATTACTGCTGCTTAAATCATTTCTTACTTGTGCTGCAACCTGCTGTGCATTTTCTCCAGTTATACGTAAATGCAGAACATGTACCTGGCTGCCTAACAAAGCTTGACCTTGCGGTGTATTCAGGAAGTTTTTCACATCCTGATCACTGATTTGAATACGTGAATTTACGGCTTGCTGGCGTAAACGGCTAAGTGCTAAATCCTCAGCAATACGGTTACGTAAAGAGGCATACGTATTCGGCGCGATAGCATCCAGTTTTTGCTGAAAAGCTTCTAAGCTAGGGGAGCCTGAATCACGTGCTACTTTAAGCACTGCTTCATTTAAAGATTTTTCATCTGGGCGGATATTGTAGCGTTTGACCTGTTCCAGTTGAGCCTGACGTACAATTAACTGTTCAAGTGCTTGTTGTTCAAGATAAGGTTGCGGGGGAACAGGCTTGTTTTGCTTTTGCAATTGGTGAGAAATTTCAGCAACGCTTTGTGCCAGATCACTACGCAGAATAGCGCTATTGTCGACAACAGCTACAACTTCATCTTTAGGTTGGGCAACAGCAAAAGTCGTCATCGCTGAAGAAAGACATAGCGCAAGTGCGGTCGCTTTAAAAATTTGTTTTAACTGTTTTGTCTTCATTAACGTTCTGTCCAAGTTTGATTGATATTGTTAAAACCTAGAATACGATTTTCTAGTAATGAGGTTAGCTTGTTGCTCAACCCGCCAAGACCTTTAAGCGTTACTTCAGCCATTACTGCACGTTTCGCTTTCACATCTGGGTCATTGATATCGTCTAGGTCATTGTAGTATGAGCGGCCATAGACAGATACTCCCCAACAGCATGACTCATAGTTTACGCCAAGTAAATATTCACGTGCGACACTATTATCCAGGTCAAATTGCGCATGGCCGACCAGACGCCAGTTATTGGCAATGGGCTGGATAAATGAGCCAACCACCTGATCATAACTTTCCTGGCGGTTTGGAATATCTTTACGATAGAAATAGCCTACGTTATACAGATTGCCCTGATCGCCCGTATAATAAACCTGTACATCACGCTGGGCATTGGAGCCATTCGACATCCAGCTAGAATTCAGGTTGACATGCACGTTTTTGTTTAACTGACTTTTAAGCTGAATAACTGGTCCAGTATGGCTTTCACGGTCAAATTCATCTGCTTCACGATCTAATGTGACACGGCGATCTTCAAAGAAGAAACTTTGTCCCACACTGGCGCGTAATCGCTCTAAACCTTCTTCATTAAATAAACTGTAACTAAGACCTAAAGAAGCGAAGTTATTGTCTTCTAAGCGGTCATTACCATAGAAGCGGCGTGCACTAAATAATTGGTCATAATTAATTGAGGCTACGACAGAGTCGAAGTTTGGCTGATTGCGCTGATTTTCATACGGTGAATAAGCGTAAAACAGGCGAGGCGTCAAGGTCTGTAAATAGCGACCATCTTTTTCAAAAATTAAACCGGTGTCCAGCGTAAATTGTGGCACTACGATAGAATGATTTTCACTTGATGAGCTGGTTTGATTATTATTAATACGATCAATAGTATCTTGATCATAGAAAGTATTGATATTGCGTAATGTTGCCTGAGGAATGAAGAATGACCAAGGGGTAAAGTGATTATAGCGTACCGAGAAATCATTATAGATGCGTGTACCACTTGGTTGATAGATGGCTTCATCACCGGTATCAATATTTTCGATATTTCTGATGTCTTTCTGGAAATAAGCTGTATCGTTATTAAATTCGTATTGTAAACCCAGTGGGTTACCGGTCTTATAATTCACCAAAAGCTGCGGCAAACGCGCATAAGGGCGGTCTTCATCCAGAACGGCAGGATCAAGCGTCTGGAAATCTTCAACTTTAAATTGAGCTTTTAAGCCGGGGATACCATTTTTATAATTAACTTCCCAAGCACGGCGCAAGTTCAGGTCTGTTTTTGAATCTGGGTTATTATCCAGATCGGCAAAAAAGTCCTTGTCTGATGCGTAATTATATTCAAGATTTGTTAAGAACTGATCGTTGATTTGCCAGTTATGCAGGAAGTGCAGGTCTTTACGGTCTTTATTGCTATAACTTTCATCAGATGGCAGGTAGCCACCCCAAATCCGGCCTTCACCATAGTTTTCTGTTAGATAACGAAACTCGCCATCCAGCATCGCACCACGGTCACTAATATAACGTGGCGTAATGGTCGCATCATATTGTGGTGCCAAATTGAGATAAACCGGCACACCTAATTCCAGGCCGCCATCATTGGTAAATCCGAAAGTTGGCGTCAGAATCCCAGTGGTACGGCGATCATCGATTGGGAAGTTAAAATAAGGAACAGCGAGTACCGGAACATCTTTCACATAGAGCTTGGTATTACGGGTTTCACCGCGACCGGTTTCCTGATTCAGCTTGATTTGATCTGCCTGAATTTTCCAGGTCGGTTTCTGTTCAGGTGGACAGGTGGAATAGGTGGCATTTTCCAGTTCAAGCGTATCGTCAGAGGTTTTGGCAATCTTTTCAGCACGACCATGCGCATGCTGTTCTTCGGCAATGAAGAAACTGTTGTTTAAGTCACCTTGCTGGGTTTTCAGGTTGTAATTGATATCATCGCTTTGCGAAATCAAGCCACCTTGAGCCAATTGGACTTGACCTTCTGCCTTAGCATAAGTTTGAGTCTGATCAATCGTCACGCGTTCCGCACGAATCTGGCGACCTTCCTGATCAATGACCACATTGCCTTCTAAGTAGGAATCACCGGCCGGATTATAATGACCATAGTCTGCAGTAATGGTTGAAGTTGCCTGTTCAGGGTCAATCGTCGGTGCATCAGGTGCAATAGGAGTGACCCAGGCACCTTCACAATAGGCTGAACTGAGATATTTACCTTGACGCTGCTGTGCTTCTGGTGAAGATTTATCCACATAATATTGTGAGAAGAATGCTTCACCGGGATAGGTCTCATTAATGCGCTGTTTGAGTTGTTCTGCATTTACATTGGATGAGTCATTTGATGCAGCATAGCTTGAGACCGAGCTACTACATAAAAGGGTTAAGATCGCAGTCGCTAGAGGGTTTATTTTAAAGTGATGCTTCATTTGTCTCATTAACCAATCATGCTTTTATCGCAATTAATTATTGTCGCATCATAGAGAAAAAGTTGATAAGTAGCTACACTTAGCACTTTAAAAACTCAGCCTGTACTAGAATTTATTGCAAATGAATACTCAACGCGAACAATTGATACAATCTTGGATTGCTTCTGTACTCGGTTCAGATCAATTTGAAACACATTTTTTAGCAGGCGATGCAAGTTTTCGTCGTTATGCACGAATCAAACTGAATAATAAAACATTTATGCTCATGGATGCACCACCAGAAAAAGAAGATTGTGTGCCTTTTGTGACGATTGATGAATTTTTTGATGCCCATGGCGTACGTGTTCCACACATTGTGGCCAAAGACCTGGAAAATGGCTTTTTGCTGCTCGAAGATTTTGGTGATGTGCTGTTATCAAATCTGCTAAATGATCAGACAGTTGATGCCTATTATGAGCAAAGTTTTAAACAGCTGATTCAGCTGCAGTCCATTCCTGGAGAAGGTCAGTTTCCTGCTTATTCTTATGAGAAGCTTATTTCTGAAATGGAGCTGCTGACTGACTGGATGCTGCCTGCTCTAAAAATTCAGCCAACAGAATCAGAGTCCGCTCTGATCAAGCGCACATTTGCGATACTGGCGAATGCTGCTTTGGCACAACCACAAGTCATTGTGCATCGTGATTTCCATAGCCGTAACCTGATGAAAATCGAAAATGAAACCGAACTGGGTGTGATTGATTTTCAGGATGCAGTAATCGGTGCTGATACCTATGACCTGATTTCGATTACCCGTGATGCCTATGTGCAGTGGAATGCAGATCGGGTGTATCGCTGGTTTAAAGTGTTCTATGACCTGTTACCAGCAGCGGCAAAACAGGACCGTGATTTCGAACAGTTCAAAAAAGATGCGGATATGATGGCCATTCAGCGCCATATCAAGATTTTAGGTATTTTTGTCCGCTTGTTTGAGCGAGATGGTAAATCTGGCTATCTAAAAGACCTGCCACGTGTGATGTGGTATCTGCTGGAAGAAACCAAAGACTATCCTGAATTACAGCCATTTATGCAGTTCATTCATGAAAAAGTGATGCCAGCTTTTGAAGCAAAATATGGTTCATACGAGGTAGCGGCCTAAATGAAAGCGATGATTCTCGCGGCTGGCTTGGGCAACCGCATGCGTCCTTTAACTTTGCATACCCCAAAACCTTTACTAGAAGTGGGTGGTAAGCCGCTAATTGTCTGGCATATTGAAAAACTGGCTGCGATGGGCGTGAATGAAGTTGTCATTAATACGGCTTGGTTAGGTGAAAAACTGGCTCAGGCGTTGGGTGATGGTTCACAGTTTGGTGTCAAGATTTTATGGTCACATGAAGGTGAAGGTCTGGAAACAGCCGGTGGCATTATTAATGCTTTACCACTGCTTGGTGATGAGCCTTTCATTTTGGTCAATGGCGATGTCTGGACGACTATGGACTTTGCACCTTTATTGAATGTTGAGCTGGGTGAAAATCTGGCACATCTGGTATTGGTACAAAATCCGGAACAGCATCCAAACGGTGATTTCACACTTGCAGACGGCAAGGCTTATACCTTTGATCAGCAGATCAGTGGTGAAAACCTGACGTTTAGCGGTGTATCCGTACTTGATCCGAAAATGTTTGCAGGCTTAGAGGCTGGAAAGCGTCCTTTGGCACCATTATTAAAAGCAGCAATGCTGGAAAATAAGATTGCTGCCTCTAAATTGACAGGCATTTGGGTAGATGTAGGAACGCCTGAGCGTTTGAATGCACTGGATTCAATGATCCGTGAAGGGAAGTCTGCTTAAGTGAATATTCACTAAGCACTCCCTACTGTGCCAATATAGAGAAAACGGTATACTTCCACTTAACTTTTTCGAGCGTTGATTGTTTATGCACACGTTTTTTCAAGAACTAAAGCAGGGTAGCCAGGCTTTAGGTTTAGAGCTGTCGGATGAAGCTTTAAATTTATTACTCAAGTACCAGGATGCTTTGGTACTGTGGAATAAAGCATACAATTTGACTGCAATCCGTGATCCTAAGGAAATGCTAGTTAAGCATCTGCTTGACAGTCTAAGCATTCTAAAGGATTTGCCTGCAGGTCGTTTGCTCGACATTGGGACTGGTGGTGGTATGCCGGGCATGATCATTGCTTTATGTCAGCCTGAGCGTGATTGCGTACTACTGGATTCAAATGGTAAAAAAATTCGTTTCCTCAAGCAGTTTATTGCAGACCTAAAATTAAAAAATGTCATTGCAGTACAAACCCGTGTGGAAAATGAAGACAGTATCAATGAGCTGGGTCAGTTTGATGTGATTACCAGTCGTGCATTTGCTTCATTGACAGATTTTGTGAATGCGTCTAAACCGTATATGCATGAGCAGAGTATTATTGCTTCCATGAAAGGTTTGATTCCTGAAGAGGAAGTGGCAGCATTAAAAGATGAATTTAGCTGTCAGATTATTGAACTGAAGGTTCCGCGCTTGGACGAACAACGTCATTTACTTCTATTAAAACGTATTTAAAATTTTTGAAGGATCGGGGTCAACATGGCACAAATTATTGCGATTGCCAACCAGAAAGGTGGTGTCGGTAAAACCACAACCGCAGTAAATTTGGCGGCATCTCTCGCTGTGCTAAAAAAACGCGTTTTGCTTGTGGATATGGATTCTCAGGGAAATGCGACCATGGGGTCGGGGATTCAGAAAAATGACCTGCTGTATTCAGTGACTGATGTATTGCTGGGTGAAGTGCCGATTGAAACTGCGATCACCAAGGCTGAAGTTGGATACAAGGTTTTAGGGGCAAACCGTGACCTGGCTGGTGTGGAGCTGGCGATTGCTGAGCAAAAAGGCCGTGAATTTATTTTGCGTGAAGCTTTGCAGGAAATTGAATCCTCATTCGACTATATCATTGTTGATTGTGCACCAAGCTTAAGCTTGATTACCGTGAATGCACTGGCAGCAGTGGATGGCGTGATTATTCCGATGCAATGCGAATATTATGCTCTCGAAGGCCTGGCTGATCTGACACAAACCATTGACCGCATTCAGCAAGCACTTAATCCAGACCTGCAGATCGTGGGTGTATTGCGTACCATGTATGATGCTCGAAATGCCTTGACCCGTGATGTTTCAGAAGAGTTAGAGCAATATTTTGGTAAAAAACTTTATGAAACCGTGATTCCACGTAATATCCGTCTAGCTGAAGCGCCGGCACATGGTCTACCGGTTATTTATTTTGAAAAAAGTTCAAAGGGTGCAGTTGCTTACTTAAATCTGGCAGCTGAAGTATTAAAGAAAAGCAAAGTGAAAAAAGGAAGTAAAGCATGACCGTCAAGAAACGTGGACTCGCCAAAGGTCGTGGTTTAGATGCCTTGCTGGGATCAATTCAAAAAGAAAAATTACAACTCGAAGCACAAGGTCTTGATCATGGTCAGTTGAAACAGATTGATGTCAATCTGCTGAAACGTGGTGAATATCAGCCACGTCGTTATATCAATGAGCAGGATCTGCAGGAACTGGCCGCATCGATTGAGAAGCATGGCATCATGCAGCCAATCGTGATCCGTCCGGTCGATGATGAACGCTATCCATACGAGATTATTGCCGGTGAGCGTCGCTGGCGTGCGGCACAGTTAGCAGGTCTGACTGAAGTTCCTGCGATTGTGCGTGAGCTGAATGATCAGGTCGCAATTGCATTAGCTTTAATCGAAAACATTCAGCGTCAGGACCTGAACCCGATTGATCAGGCGATGGCTTTGCAGCGTTTCCATGACGAGTTTGGTTTAAGCCATCAGGAAATTGCCGATACCGTCGGTAAGGCACGTACTACAGTAAGTAATCTACTGCGTCTGCTAACTCTGGCTGAAGAAGTAAAAGACTTTATGCAGCAGGGCCTGCTGGATATGGGACATGCACGTGCCATCCTGACTTTGAAGGCTAAAGATCAGCTTAAAGTTGCTGAGATGGTCATTGAAAAGAGTCTGTCAGTACGCCAAACCGAACAGTTGGTACGCGACTACAATGCACCGAAAACAGAAAAACCAAAAGCAGCGATTGCGCCAGACATTCAGCAGTTGACTCAGCGCCTGTCTGAGCGCTTTAGTGCGGATGTTAAAATTGACTACAACAAGCAAGGGAAAGGCAAGCTGGTCATTAGCTATCATTCTTTAGAAGAGCTGGACGGGATTCTTTCGATCCTGGGCGATGAATAATTAATTTAAAATTTGTTTTTATTGGGGAATAAATCAGATGTGGGAATTGGTTAAAGCAGGCGGCTGGTTGATGCTGCCGCTGGTATTGTGTTCGATATTTATGCTAGCGATCTCGGTCGAGCGCTTCATTCGTTTAAAAAAGAGTCTGGTACTGCCCAACTCACTTCTGATGGGTCCTGCACAAAATGCAGACCAAGCTATGCAAAAGCTGCAACAAAGTTCAGCTTTGAAAAACAGTACTTTGGGTCGTGTATTTACTGCTGGTTTTGAAGCGTGTCACCAGTCTGAGCAATATGCTCGTGCCCAGATGGAAGTGGCAGCTTCACAGGAAATTGGCTATCTGGAAAAGAATATTAATTTTCTGGGTACTTTGAGTGCAGTAGCACCTCTACTCGGTTTGCTCGGTACAGTGATTGGAATTATTGAATCATTTTTAATGATTGATGTCGGTACTAATAGTGACCCAGTATTAATGATGCCGGGTATTTCCAAAGCACTGATCACGACAGCAGCGGGTATGCTGATTGCTATTCCTGCTTTATTTGCACATCGTTATTTCCAGCGTCTGGTTCAGGAATATGTAGCGGAACTTGAGCAGCAAGCAACGTTATTTCATGCCAACCTGTTCTATTTAAATGCTTCAGATGATGTAGAAGAACGCATCAAGAAAGCAAGCTAGGAGCAGGGGCATGAAATTTAAACGTAACCAGGTGGAAGATGTACATATCAATCTGACGCCCATGATTGATTGCCTGCTATTTATTTTGGTCTTTCTGCTGCTTTCAACCACGTTTAACCAGATGAGCCGAATGAACCTGACGCTTCCAGATGCGCAAGGTGTACCGCCCAAGAATTTTGATCAGAAAATTGAAGTGATTGTGGATTCCAATGGCCACTATGCCGTGAATGGTCAGTCTATTGCCAGTAAAGATGCAGCAGATTTAAATACGGCAATTAAACAGATTTCGAATGAACGTCGTGATTTAATGTTTGTCATTGCCGCTGATGCAAAAGCGACACATCAGGATGTTATTCGTGTCATGGACGTTGCAGGGCAACTTGGCTTTGTTAATGTCAACATCAGTACGAAAGTACCAACTCGAGGTTATTAGTGAAGCACGATTTTAAGGTCTATCTTCGCCTTTTAAGCTATTTAAAACCATTTTGGGGCACAGCCTTAATTGTCCTGCTTGGTTTCTCTATGAATGCGGCGACAGAAGTTTCTGTGGCCAAATTACTGGAATATATCATTGAGGCGATACAAAACAGAGACCAGGGTTTCACCTTACTTTTCCCATTCTTAGTGGTAGTACTGATGTTCTTCCGGGGGCTAGGCCTATTCCTCGGTGGGTATTATACGGCGGTCATCTCCCGTAATCTGGTATTTAATATTCGTCAGGAAGTCTTTGCCAAAATATTGCGTTTGCCTGCGCAATATTTTCTGGACAATACCAGCGGTCATATTACGGCCAAAATTATGTATAACGTTGAGCAGCTCACCGCAGCCTCAACTGAAGCACTTAGAACGATCATTCAGCAAGGTCTGATCACAATTGCCTTATTGGGATATCTTTTATATACCAACTGGCGTTTAACCATGTGTATTCTGATCTTTGGACCCGTGATTGGTTTTGTGATCAGTAAAGCTTCAAAACGGATGCGCAAGCTATCACAACAGGTTCAGGACACTATGGGTGATGTGAACCATGTTGTTCAGGAAACGGTAAATGCCAATCTGATTGTCAAAGGTTTTGGTGGTCAGATTTATGAGCAGGAACGCTTTAAACAGAATTCTTTGGAAAATCTACGCCGTGGCTTGAAAATGGTGGCAGTACAGCAGCTGAACAGTCCAGTGGTACAGCTGATCATGTCAGTTTCACTCAGTATCGTGATGTATATTGCATTGCGCCCACAAATTTTGGGAGATACGACTGCGGGTGAATTTGTTGCTTATATTACAGCTGCTGGCATGTTGGCGCGACCAATCAAGACATTAACTGATGTGAATGAAAAAATTCAGCGTGGTATGGCGGCCGCACATTCTGTGTTTGAATTGCTAGATATGCCTGAAGAGCATAATACCGGCAAACTCAATGATGCCTTAAAAGGCAACATTCAATTTAAAGATGTCAATCTGGTTTATGGTGATGGTCACCATGCGATTCATGACTTTAACCTAGAAGTGAAAGCGGGCGAGACTGTAGCATTGGTTGGGCGTTCAGGAGCAGGTAAAACCTCGCTGGTGAATCTGTTGGTACGTTATCAGGAAACTTCATCCGGGCAAATTTTACTGGATCAAAAACCGATTACTGATTATGAGTTGACTGCTTTACGTACCCAGATCGCGATGGTAAACCAGCAGGTAGTGCTGTTTAACCGTACTGTTCGTGAAAATATTGCTTATGGCCAGCTAGAAAATGCGAGTGATGAAGAAATCATTGCAGCGGCAAAAGCTGCCTATGCACATGATTTCATTATGGCCTTGCCACAAGGTTATGATACGCCACTAGGTGCTCAAGGTCTGAATCTGTCAGGTGGTCAGCGTCAGCGTATTGCGATCGCCCGTGCTATTCTGAAAAATGCACCGATTCTGATTCTGGATGAAGCGACCAGTGCGCTGGATAATGAATCTGAATACTTTATTCAGCGTGCCTTTGATCAGGCGATGCGAGATCGGACTACGATTGTGATTGCCCACCGTCTATCAACAATTGAAAATGCCGACCGCATTGTAGTAATGGATCAAGGTCGTATTATAGAGCAGGGTAATCATGCTGAGCTGATTGCACGTCAAGGTGCTTATTATCAGCTGCACCAACGTAATTTCGAGGAACATTAAGTCATGGCTTTGGCACAGATCATTCAGGATGCTTGGAATACACAGGCAAAGTGGCTGGTTGTGCTGCGTCCTTTGTCCTGGCTTTACCGCTTGGGTTTTGTCAGTAACCACTGGCTTTACCGTAAAGGGATTAAAAAAAGCTATACCGCACCTATTCCAGTAATGGTGATTGGAAATATTACCGTAGGTGGGAGTGGTAAAACACCTTTACTGATTCATCTGGTGGATTACCTCACTGAAAAAGGCCTACGGATTGGTGTAATCAGTCGAGGTTATGGTGGTAAAGGTCCTTTTCCTGCTTATGTAGATTTAAATACCTTGCCTGAAGTGGTAGGTGATGAACCAGCCTTAATTGTCCAAGCGACTGGTGTGCCGATGGCTGTAGGGCCAAATCGTCAAAAGAGCATTGAGCTTCTGCTAGAAAAGCATGCACTGGATTTAATTATTTGTGATGACGGTTTGCAGCACTGGGCTTTAAATCGTCAGATTGAATGGATTGTGCTGGATAATAACCGAGGCTTGGGCAACCAGAAACTTTTACCAGAAGGTTATCTGCGTGAACCCGTTACCCGGTTGGAAAAAGGTACCGTGATTGAACATGCAGCAAATCCAGTTTCGCCTTTGCATATGCATCTTGCAGCCTCTCAGCCGTATTTATTAAATCAGGATGTTATCAAAAGCTTTGATCCAACTGCGGCTTTCTATGCAGTAGTCGGCATCGGTTTTCCACAGCGTTTTTATCAAACACTAGAACATCTGGGGCTGCAGCAATTTCAGTGTCATGAATTTCCAGATCATCATGATTATGAAATTGAAGATCTGCAATTCGATGACAATAGTCCGATCATTACTACTGAAAAAGATGCAGTTAAAATTATGGCATTACTCAAACAGTATCCAGATTATCAGCGGGATATCTGGGTGGTGCCGGTCGATGCAGTCTTGTCACCTGCCTGTTATACAATATTGCAGCAGCAATTAGAGCAACAGGGTATTTCTATTTCCTAAGGTTTATTTACGATGAAACATATAGTTATTCCTGCACGCTTCTCCAGTTCACGTTTGCCGGGTAAACCTTTGCTGGAAATCCATGGTCGTCCGATGATTCTGCGTGTCGTGGATCAGGCCAAAAAAGTACAGGGCTTTGATGACCTGTGTGTGGCAACAGATGATGAACGTATTGCCGAAGTTTGCCGTGCTGAAGGTGTTGATGTGGTCCTGACTTCAGCAGATCATCCATCAGGTACCGATCGTCTAAGCGAGGTAGCTCGAATCAAGGGCTGGGCGAGTGATGACATTATTGTGAATGTACAGGGTGATGAACCTTTATTGCCAGCTCAGTTAGTTAAACAGGTCGCGCAACTCTTAGAAGATCAACCGGCTTGCTCAATGTCGACTCTGTGTGAGCCAATTCATCATTTAGAGGAATTCAAGCGTGACAGCATTGTTAAGGTTGTGATGTCTAAGCACAATCAGGCATTGTATTTTAGTCGTGCTACGATTCCTTATGACCGTGATGGTGCCAAGCTGGCTGAACAGAAACTGCATGATCAGGCTTATCGCCATTTGGGCTTATATGCTTACCGCGTGAAACTATTACAGGAATATGTGACTTGGGAAATGGGTGTGCTGGAAAAACTGGAATCTTTAGAACAGTTACGTGTCCTGGAAAATGGTCACCGTATTGCCATTGCTGTGGCAGAAGCCAATTTACCGCCAGGTGTCGATACGCAGGAAGATCTGGATCGCTTGAACCAGATGGATCCATCTTCTTTTGCTTAATTTGAGAATTCTCCATGCCGCTTGATGTCAATGCACAGATTTATCCATGGCAGCAACAGGTTTGGGAAACGCTAACCGGGCGTTTTCCTAAGCTTGGGCATGGTTTATTGTTCTATGGAAAAAAAGGCTGTGGTAAAGAAGCCTTTGCCCAGCAGTTTCTGGCCTGGGTTTTATGCCTGAACCGTCAGCCTAAGGGGCCATGCGGTGAGTGTGGCAGTTGTCAGTGGCTGAAAGCGGATACCCATCCGAATTACGTCTATATCGGCACTGATGAAGACAATAAAAAACAGAATGCCAAAATTAAAATTGAAAAGATCCGTGATCTTCTGCCTTTTGTACAGCAGACCGTCGATGGCTGGCGTGTCATTGTCATTGAACCCGCTGAAGCATTAAATATTGCTTCTTCTAATGCCTTGCTGAAAACTCTGGAAGAACCGGGTGAAAATATTGTCATTATTCTGCTTGCGGATCATTATCTGAAATTGCCTGCAACTATTCGCAGCCGTTTACAGCATTTTGCTTTAGACCGGATTTCATCAGCGCAATTTAGTGAATATGTAGAGGCGCAGTTACCTGAAGCAGGTTCGAGCCAGCAGCAGCTATTAATGAATTTATCCAATCAGATGCCTTTGCAAGCGATTGAGGTTGCACAAAGTTCCTGGTTGCCATTACGTCAGGAATTCATGGAAGACTGGAAAAAACTGGTCATTCAAAAAAATATGCCAATGGCAATTGCGACCAAATGGAATAAAAGCCTGAGTTTTGGTGAATTTGGTCAAATGTTTGAATACTTGTTGTCCGATTTAATTTGTGTCAAGCTAAATCAGGCCGTAAAAAACATTGATCTGGACTTTAATGTATTGGCCGAACAATATTCATTGGAAACACTTTTTAAAATTTATGAGGATTTTCAGCGAGCCAAACAATATCTTGAGCAGAACGTACAAAGTAATCTGGTGCTCGATGAATTGTGTATCAAGCTGATGAATCTTTAGCTTAAGGGGAAAACAAGATGCAACCACGTATGGGCGGTATTATTCAGGCTAATATTCCGGATATTGAAACGTTATTTGCCAGTTATATGCCATATGTTGTAGGTGGTGGACTTTTTATTCCTTCCAAGCAGCCAGTAAAATTAGGTGAAGAAGTTTTTGTTTTGACGACTTTACCTGAACAGACGCAGAAAATTCCATTAACCGGAAAAGTGATCTGGGTGTCTCAAAAGCAGAATGGCATCAAGCCACAAGGTTTTGGGATTCAGCTCACCGGTGAAAAAGGCGTTTTCTTCAAAAATGAAGCAGATCGTCTGGTTGCGGGTCTTAAATCTGATGGACGTAAAAGTTACACTATGTAGTTAATTTACCTTTGGTAGGAACTCATTGTGTTTGTAGATACTCATTGCCATTTAACGCTGCTCGATTTAACACCTTATAACGGTGATCTGGATCAGGCGCTCGCTCAGGCCCGTGAAGCAGGCGTATCCAAGTTTATGAGTATCTCGGTGGATCTGGATGATCATATCGAGCTGGCGAAAATCGCGGCCCGTCATCCTGATGTCGGTTATACCGTCGGTGTACATCCTTGCGAAGATGCGGCGACGATGGCGCGTGCGACTACTGAATATCTGGTTGAACTGGCACAGCCAGAAAAAGTCTGGGCGCTGGGTGAAACGGGGCTCGATTATTATCATAGTACCGATTTTATTGACGAGCAAAAAGACTGTTTTGCCCGTCATATCCATGCCTCACAAATTGTGAAAAAACCTGTAGTCGTGCATACCCGTTCTGCCAAGCACGATACTGTTGATATTATCCGTGCAGAGAAATCTACCCATGGCATTTTGCACTGTTTTACCGAAGACTGGGAAACCGCTAAAGCTGTTTTAGACTGCGGTTATTATGTGTCTTTCTCCGGTATTGTTTCTTTTAAAAATGCCCAGGATTTGCGTGACGTTGCCAAACAGGTTCCACTTGATCGGGTTTTAATCGAAACGGATAGTCCTTACCTTGCTCCAATGCCATATCGTGGCAAATCTAATGAACCAAAATACGTTCCTTATGTAGCCAAAGCGCTTTGCGATGTATATGATAAGTCGCTAGAAGAAATGGCTTATATCACAAAGCAGAACTTTGAGAATCTTCTGAATTCAAAGTAAGTAAAGTTAGATAAGAGTACAAGAGAGTTATAGGGTGAAGATGGATCGTCAGGCTCAGTTTCGAGCAAGAGAAACCTTGATTTTTCAAGTTGCAGAACAGTTACTGCTAGAAAATGGTGAAGCAGGGATGACCCTGGATGCACTGGCAGCAGAACTGGATCTGGCCAAAGGCACTCTTTATAAGCATTTCCAGAGTAAAGATGAATTGTACATATTGCTGATTATCCGTAATGAGCGCATGTTGCTGGAAATGATCCAGGATAGTGATAAGGCTTTTCCTGAACATCTGGCATTCTTTATGTTGCATCATCTGCATCACCCTGAACGTACTGTCCTTTTTCATCAGATTGAAGAACGTCTTTCTACAACAGGTGTTGGAATTCAGCACCTGTTTAGCGAACTTTATCAGGTGCGCAAACAGCGCTTACGTTTGATTATCCGTATGACTGAAAGCTATTTGGCTTCAATCAATAGCAGCATGTCGGTGCGTGATTATCTGGCCTCAATTTGGTCGATGACCCATGGTGCAGCTGCGATTCTGAACTCCAGTTTTTATCAGCGCTATCTCGGTTCACGCGATACCTTGCGCGTTGCCCTTATTGATCAAGCTTTAGCTTTACCGAAACAGGTCCATCCTGCCGAGCAGTTCGCCTAAGAGTTGCCTATGATCAGATCACATCACGCCTCCATTCGTGGATTCACTCTAATCGAAGTGATGGTGGTGATTGTGATTATGAGTATTATGGCATCACTAGTTGTATTGAATATTGGTGGAGTAGATCAGCGCAAGGCAATGCAGGCACGAGAAGTCCTGTTACTGGATTTGCAAAGAATCTTGCGGGAAGCTAATGATCAATCCCGTATTCTTGCGCTTGATGTTCAGGCTGCCACTGATGTTTCACCATTTCGCTACGGGATCGTGGAATATCGTTCACCTAATCAGGCAGAATCGACTTTAAATCAGCAGAAATGGCAAAATTATGTGGAGTTTAATCTGCGCAGTTTACCGGAGCAGGTCTCTTTCCGGATTCAGTCTTTAGAGCAGCGTTATAATAATGCCCAAAATCGGGATCTTACTGAAGCCAATGCACCCAAGCTGATCTGGTTAGGCAATGGTGAAGTTAAACCGGTCAGAATCCAGTTCTATCTGGAAGATCGTGAAGTAGGCAATCCGATTGAAATTGATCACTTGGGTAAAGTCCATGAAAGCTAGGGTTTTCAAGCAGAGTGCCGGAGCTGATGTAATCAAGCCATTTAAGTCAAATGCTGATCGTGCGCAATCCGAGTATAGCTCTTCGTCTTGCGCAGCGGTGAAACAGCGTTTCACTCATCGCGGCTCCTCAAGCACAGCTTTCGGACTTTTTTGCGCGATAATGCCGCTCAGGTCGAGGATTACTCGACTTAATCGTGCCTCAGGATTTACCTTGCTGGAAGTGATGGTCGCGCTGGCGATCTTTGCCACAGCAGCCATGACCCTGACTAAAGTTGCTATGCAATATACCCAATCGACTTCGAATGCCATTTTGAGAACCCAAGCCCAGTTTGTTGCCTTGAATGAAGCAGCACTAATGGAAATCAATCAGCAGTGGCTTACTGGTACAGAATCTAAACAACTCACTCAACAGGGCGAAACCTGGCAAATCGATAAGCGCAGTGAGCCTACCGTAAGTCCTAATGTACAACGCATTGAATTACAGGTGAGTCTGGTCAACACTGAAACCGGTCAGGCAGAAAATGGAATTAGCAGCTTGATGTTCTTTAATCACCGGATGAATGAAGCGCCATGAAGTCTAAGGGATTTACGCTGGTCGAACTACTGGTTGCTATTGCTATTTTCGCCGTACTCTCTGCTCTAGGCTGGAAAGTATTTGATTATATTGTACAAACCAAAGACCGTAATGCGGTGCATGAACAGCGCTTAAGTCAGTTACAAGATACTCATCAGCAGATCTTGCGTGATACGGTGCAGGCGGTGCCTTTGACGGCCAATATTAATGGTGATATTCAGCCGGCACTGGTTTTGCAAAACGGGCGTTTTAACTTTAGTAAGACTGGAGTCACCGATCCTCTGGAAGAGGGGATTTCTCCAGATGAACGGGTTGAATATCAGTACCGGGCAGATGAACAAAAACTCTATCGCCTGAAATACCGGAATTTAAACCAGACCGGGCGTGATCAACCTGAATCCAGTGTGTTGTTGTCCGATGTTGAGCAGTTTCAGATCGTAGTACTTAATCCAAATGAAATGACCCAATGGCCAGACTCATCTTTTGATTTAAATCAGATTGAGCAAAAACAGCGTTTACCCAAAGGCATTAAAATTAACTTAATGGTTAATGGGGTCAGTTATGAGTGGATTTTCAGTTTATTGAATACAGATTTCCTGCTTGAAACCCAAAAACTAACCTGACAAAGAATAATAAAATGCAGATGAACAAAGCAATGATGATCAAACAGCAGAGGGGGATTGCTCTGATTACCATTCTAGTGATGGTGGCGCTTGCAACTATTTTGGCTGCGGCTATTGCTAAACGTCAGGCTGCAACTGTTGAAAGTACCGCTTATTTAATGCGACAAAACCAGTCTTTGATGTATGCCAAAAGTGCTGAAGCGTTTTTTTCTGAATTGCTGGTCGATGACGCAGAGAATGCAGCAGAAGTTGATCATTTAAATGAAACCTGGGCGCAGCCGATGCCGGCTTTTCCGGTTGAAGATGGTTATGTCTCGGGAATACTGCAAGATGAGTCGGGTAAGTTTAATTTAAATAGCCTGATTACAGCAGAAGGCACGGTGAATGAAAATGCTAAAGCCTGGTTTGAGCTGATATTAAAACGTGCTGGATTGCCAGAGCAGTTGAGTGAAGCCGTGATCGACTGGCAGGATGAAGATGAAATGTCAAGTGGACCAATGGGCGCAGAATCTAATTATTATCAGGGCTTGCCGAATGGTTCTCTACCTCCGAATGCCAAATTTCATAGCGTTGAAGAGCTGAAACTGGTACGAGGCTTTGAAGAAAACAAGTACAAACTAATTGCACCTTATCTAAGTACTGTGCCTGTAGCAGATACTACGGTCAATATTAATACCGCATCTGCATTTCTTTTGGCGAGCATGGATGAAAAGCTGGATGTGAATGCCGTGCAGCAATTGCTGGATCGCCGTCAGGCAAATCTGGAATATTTTTCCAATGTAGCTGATCTTTGGACACTAGAACCCTTTGCTCAGGTGGATGCAGCCAAACACAACCTGTTTAATAACCTGCTTGGGGTGCAATCCAATCACTTTAAAGCACGTATCGAAGTGATGCTGAGTGAGCGTAAACGTCAGTTTAGTAGTGATCTGGTGCGGCAGGACAAGAAGGTTTATGTTGCCTATCGAAGCATGGCACCTTTTTAAAATTCCACCATTTTTAAATAATCTCATTTTTTGGAATTTAATCTGTTTTCGCTTCAATCCCTTTTGCCTATCATGACGAACTGCAAAATTAATCCTCATCGGTTTACTTTTGCTTTATAATTGAAATTAATTCACCTATTTTTTGACGACATTACGGCATATGTTAATTCGTAAGTTATTTAAGTTTGAAAATGCTCATATTGTGCGTAACTGCACCTCGGATCGCTGTAAACGTTCGATTCATGGTCACAGTTATAAAGTTGAGTTATTGCTGAAAGCGTCGAAGTTGGATCATGGCCAGATGGTATATGATTTTGGTCTGCTCAAAGGGGTGATTAAGGATTTTTTTGATTCTTTTGACCATGCGATCTGCTTTTGGCAAAAAGATGATCCTGAATATATTCAGGCATGCAAGAATTTTAGTGCACGCTGGGTATCTTTGCCGGTTTCGCCATCTGCAGAACAGTTTTCACGTATTTTCTTCTTCTTGGCTCAGCAGGTACTGATATCTACTGTCACCCAGAATGGTGAAGGGGATGTTGAAGTTTACTCTGTGATTGTCCATGAAACTGATACCGGCTATGCGCAAAGCTTTCTGGAAGATATCCAGAATGAACAAATGGGTCCACTTAGCCTGGAACAGATTGAATTCTCGGAGCAGGTGCGTGCAGAATGGACAGATCCAGAGATGTTTGCGAAACTGAAACAGGGTCTTCCATTTCATAATCCGGCTGTGGATCTGCAAGTCCAGCCTTAAAAATTCGAATATAAACGCAGACTGACATAGATTTAGGATTGAAGCATGTCTTTAAATGAACAGCAAATTGCCAAACTGAATAAAGTTCAGTTAGATGACAGCTGGAAATATGGACTCAGTGAGTTTTTATTGAGTCCAAAAATGGATGCGTTAAAAACGTTTTTAATTGAAGAAAAAAAAGCAGACAAGGTGATTTATCCACCGAATCACCTGATTTTTAATGCTTTGAATACGACGCCATTAGACCGGGTTAAAGTGGTGATTATTGGTCAGGATCCTTATCATGGTCCGAATCAGGCGCATGGTTTAAGCTTCTCGGTGCAAAAAGGGGTTGCATTACCTCCATCTTTACGTAATGTTTTTCATGAGTTACATAATGATTTAGGCGTAAAAATCCCTAAACATGGTGATTTAACTCATTGGGCGGAACAGGGTGTACTTCTGCTCAACGCTGTACTGACCGTAGAGGCAGCACAGCCAACTTCACATCAGAAACGTGGTTGGGAAGAATTCACAGATCACGTCATTGATGTATTGAATGAACAACGTGAACATATCGTTTTTATTCTTTGGGGCGCATACGCACAGCGTAAAGGACAGCGCATTGATCAAAATAAACACCTGGTCTTAAAGGCAGCACATCCTTCGCCTTTGTCAGCAAACCGGGGTGGTTTTTTTGGTTGTAAAGTTTTTTCGAAAACGAATAATTATCTCAAACAACATGGCATTGAGCCTATAGATTGGCAGCTGGACGCATGACTTATTCTCCTATAACTAAACCTTACCATCCGGACCTGATTGTTGAACAAGCCAACAATGGCTGGCGCATTGTACGCCTGAATCGTCCAAAATCATTACACGCTTTAGATGAATCTCTGGTTTCTGCACTACTGGAAGTTTTTCAGGACTTTCATACAGATGACAGCGTAAAAGCGATCTGGCTGGATTCAACTACCCCGAAAGCATTTTGTGCCGGTGGCGATGTACGTAAGCTGCGTCAGTTAGTAATTAATGATGAAGTGGCAACCGCTAATAAGTTTTTTGAACAGGAATATGCGCTAGATCTATTGCTGCATAACTATGCCAAGCCGGTATTGGTGTGGGGTGAAGGTTATGTTATGGGTGGTGGTTTAGGCCTGTTTATGGCGGCTCCATTCCGTTTGGTGACGCCGTATTCACGTCTGGCCATGCCTGAGATTAATATTGGTTTATATCCAGATGTGGGTGCGACCCGCTTCCTAGCAGACCGTGGAGCGATTGGCCTGTTTACAGGTTTAACGGGTTCCATTATGACTGCTGCGGGTGCTTACGGTATTGGCTGGGCGACTCATATCTGTGATGCACAGCGTGATTCAGTATTAGATAAGGTCGTAAATATAGACTGGGAACATTATCCAGCTGGGGATTTCCGTGCGATTGATGACACCTTGAACAGCATGCACCGTCCGGTAGGCCCGGGTCCTTTGCAAAACTCACTGGATGTAATCCACAGTGTATGTCGTGGCGTAAACTTCGAGCACGATTATGAATCGATTATTGGTTTAAGTGATGCGCGCAGTGACTGGTTGCGTCAGGCCAGCGAAAACCTGCAAAAAGGTTCACCTGCAACCGCTGCTCTAAGCTGGTTATTATGGCAATGGGGTAAACAGGTTCATTCCTGGAATGAAATTTTTGAACTGGAAACCCAGATTTCAGACTGGAAAATCCGTCATCCTGATTTTGTGGAAGGTGTACGTGCACGACTGGTTGATAAAGATCTGTCTCCAGAATGGCAAAAAGGCAGTGAGTTAAGCCTGAAAGGCATTCTGTCTCAGAATCCACCGGTAACCACCATTGAAAGCTGGAATGAGCTACTCAAGCACTATGATGTGATTTAAGTCTGAATGTCCGAAACACAATTTACCGATGAATACTGGATGCGGCTTGCTTATGAGCAGGCTGCACTTGCTGCTGAGCAGGGTGAAATTCCTGTAGGTGCGGTGATTGTCAGTCAAAATCAGGTCATTGGCCGTGGCTACAATGCGCCTATTTCTTTAAATGATCCGACTGCCCATGCTGAAATCGTAGCATTACGTGAAGCTTGTCAGAACCTGAAAAACTACCGCCTGCCTGAAGATGCTGTCCTCTATGTAACTCTGGAACCGTGCACCATGTGTGTAGGTGCATTGGTGCATTCGCGTATTTCACGGGTCGTTTTTGGTACAAATGAGCCCAAAGCAGGTTCTTTGGTGAGTGCACGCAAGCTTTTTGAGACTGGCTACTATAATCATGTATTTCTATTTGACTCGGGCTGTATGCAGCAGCAGTGTGCTGAGCAGTTGAGTGCATTTTTCAAGTTGCGTCGTGAACAAAAACGCCAGCTGAAATTGCAAGAAAAATTACTGAATGCTCATAAATAAATCGAATCTAATTCGTTAAACTTTGCTCACTTTAAAATCATTTATTTTCAGGAAAAAGAAAAATGAAAAATGCGATTCAGGTAAAAAAAGAATTCCCAGCAGCGATTGATAAGGTTTTTGAATTGCTGTCTAAACACGATGCTTATAACGTGGCTTTTGCACCAATGCAGGTGGAACGGATTAAGGATTCGGCAGACCCTGAGCGCCCAGATGGTGTGGGTTCTGTGCGTAGCATGGGTTTAGGTCCAGTCAAGCCGCTAAAAGAGCAAATTACCTTGCTAGAGCCGAACTCCCGTATTGAATACAAGATCGTAAAAAATCCTTTGATTAAACATCATTTGGGTATTATTGAGTTTGAAGCATTGGACGATAACAAAAGTCTGGTGACTTATACGATAGAATTGCAGGCACGTCTTCCATTTGTCAGTAAATTAATTCTTGCACAGCTCAAGACAGGGATTAAACTAGGCCTCGCAAAACTTGCAAAATCTGTATAAATAACGGGAAAGTAATGACAGTTCAAATTATTACCATTGATGGTCCAAGTGGATCTGGCAAAGGCACACTGGCTGCAAAACTGGCAGCACATTACCATTTTCATTTACTGGATTCAGGGGCTTTGTATCGTTTATTAGGACTGTCATTGCATCACCATAATTTACTCGATGAACTGGATACTAAACTGGCTGAATGCGTACAAATTGCAACAAATTTGAATATCCAATTTGTCAGCACTGAATCAGGTGTTCAGGTATGGCTGAATGGTGAAGATGTCTCCCAAACTATCCGTACCGAACGGGTCGGTGAGTATGCTTCAAAAGTTGCTGCAATTCCTGAACTTAGAACTGCTCTGGTGGCCCGTCAACATGCTTTTGCTCAAGCTCCTGGTCTAGTGGCAGATGGCCGCGATATGGCGACCAGTATCTTCCCAGATGCACAAGCCAAGATTTATTTGACAGCTTCGGCTGAATCCCGTGCGCAAAGACGTGTAAAGCAGTTGCAGGGTATGGGGCTGGATGTTAAAATAAACGACATTTTAGCTAATATCGAAGCACGGGATAAACGAGATATGGAACGCACTGTCGCTCCGCTCAAACCTGCTGCTGATGCGTACATTATCGATAGTTCAGATTTGAATATCGATGAAGTATTCAAGCTGATGACCACATATGTGGATCAGCAATTAGCTCAATAACCCTATTATTTCAGCAGACGCATAGCTTGATCAGTTTTATATGGACTATGTAGATGCTTAATTAAACCGGCCTTGTCTGATCCAAGACCGCTGACTTTATCGGATATATCATGACCGAATCTTTTGCAGCCCTCTTTGAAGAAAGCGAATTAAACCTCAACGTTGAAAAGGGTGCAGTCATCCAAGGCGTTGTAGTAAGCATCGACTCTGATTGGGTAACTGTTGACACTGGCCTTAAATCTGAAGGCGTTGTTGACCGTGCTGAGTTCTTAAATGAACAGCGCGAACTTGAAGTTCAAGTTGGCGACACTGTAGACGTAGTTGTTGAAGCACTTGACAACGGTATGGGTCAAACAGTTCTTTCTCGCGAAAAAGCTAAACGCGCTGAGACTTGGACTAAACTTGAAAAAATCTTTGAAGACGGCGAAATCGTTACTGGTGTTATCTCTGGTAAAGTTAAAGGCGGTTTCACTGTTGACATCGGTCCAGTTCGTGCGTTCCTTCCAGGTTCTTTAGTTGATACTCGTCCTATCCGTGATACTACTCACTTGGAAGGTAAAGAGTTAGAATTCAAAGTAATCAAACTTGACGCTAAACGTAACAACGTTGTTGTTTCACGTCGTGCTGTTATGGAAGCTGAATCTTCAGCTGACCGTGAAGCTCTTCTTGCTCAGCTTGAAGAAGGTCAAACAGTTACTGGTACTATCAAAAACCTTACTGACTACGGTGCATTCGTTGACCTTGGCGGTATCGACGGTCTTCTTCACATCACTGATATGGCTTGGAAACGTATCAAGCACCCATCAGAAGTTGTTGAAGTGGGTCAAGAAGTTACTGTTAAAGTACTTAAATTCGACCGCGAACGTAACCGCGTATCTTTAGGCCTTAAACAATTAGGTGAAGATCCATGGTTAGCGATCATGAGCCGTTACCCTAAAGGTTCTATCGTTAAAGCTCGCGTAACTAACCTGACTGACTACGGCTGTTTCGCAGAAATCGCTGAAGGCGTTGAAGGCTTAGTACACGTTTCAGAAATGGACCACACTAACAAAAACATCCACCCATCTAAAGTAGTTCAGATCGGTGACGAAGTTGATGTTATGGTTCTTGAAGTAGACGAAGAGCGTCGTCGTATTTCTCTTGGTATTAAACAAACTCGTGCTAACCCATGGGAAGAGTTTGCTAAGAACCACGACAAAGGTGAAAAAGTTTCAGGTACTATCAAGTCAATCACTGACTTCGGTATCTTCATCGGTTTACCAGGCGGTATCGATGGTCTAGTTCACTTGTCTGACATCTCTTGGAACGAACAAGGCGAAGAAGCTATCCGTCGTTACAAGAAAGGTGACACTGTTGAAGCAGTTATCCTGTCTGTAGATGCTGAAGGCAACCGTATCAGCCTTGGTATCAAACAATTGAACAGCGATCCGTTCAACGATTTCTTAGCTGCTAACGAACGCGGTGCGCTTGTTAAAGGTACTGTAACTGCAGTTGACGCTAAAGGCGCTACTGTTAAGTTAGCTGATGAAGTTGAAGCAACTCTTAAAGCATCTGAAATCAACCGCGACCGCGTTGAAGATGCGACTAAATTCCTAGAAGTTGGTCAAGAAGTTGAAGCTAAGATCATCAATGTAGATCGTAAATCTCGCTCTATCAACTTGTCTATCAAAGCGAAAGACGAAGCTGAAGAGAAAGAAGCTGTTGCTAACCTGAAAACAGCTGCTGCTGGTCAAGACAATGGTCCTAAAACTATTGGTGACTTGATCAAAGCGCAAATGAATCACTAAGAGTAGATGGTGAATTGTATTGTTAATGTAAGTTAAGTAATACTTTTTACACAAATACTGTAAACGGTAGCGTAGTATTTAATTATTGCGCTACCGTTTTGTATTTAAACAGGTTATTATCGGAAAATAGATCCCGAGTAGCTTGATAATTAAAGAGGTCGCAGATGACTACTGAAGCACTTAATAAGTCTGACTTAATAGAGCGCATCGCGCTAAAGAATCCGCATTTGGCTGAACCTTTAGTGGAAGAAGCAGTTAAAATTATGATTGATCAAATGATTGAAGCTTTATCATCTGATAACCGTATTGAGATTCGCGGGTTTGGCAGCTTTGCATTGCATCATCGTGAGCCTCGTGTGGGTCGTAATCCTAAAACTGGTAAATCTGTTGAAGTTGCAGCAAAAGCTGTTCCACACTTTAAGCCAGGTAAAGCACTTCGTGATGCAGTAAACGAATCTGCAAACAAATAAACAAGATATTTACGGGGTGTTCATGCGTTACGTTCTGGTCATTCTTTTATTGCTCGTCTTTGGCTATTCATTAGCTTTGGTGTTGCAAAACGGGACTGAGGTCTCAGTGGACTTGTTATTTACTCAAGTTCCTGCAATGCGCTTAGGGTTATTGCTCCTTTTGACTCTTTCCTTAGGAATAGTGGTTGGCTTGTTACTCGGTGTGCAGGTTTTCCGCGTTTTTCAGAGTAATTGGGAAATTAAACGACTACGTAAAGATATTGAACATCTACGTAAGGAACAGTTGAATACTGCCAAGATGATGGCAGCAGAAGCGGCAGCTCATACACGACATGAGAAAACAGTATTAGATATTAATTCTAATGACAGGCCATCGGCACCGCTTTAGACAAAAATGAGAAGTCGAAGTAATCTACTGATTTTTTTACTTCGCCTGTTTTGATTAAACGCCTTTTAGCTTAGCTTCTAAGGCGTTTTTTTATTGTTAAATTATATTTAGAAAAAATATATAAAAATTATATAAATAAATGACTTAATTTGAATCAAAAAATCATTTTTGCGAAAATATTCTTGGTTGTTATAGGGCTAATCCGTATAATGGTTTAATTTTGTCAATTTGAAGGGTCTTCTCATGAGTATCATCGTTGCACTGGATGCTAAAAGTCAATTTGATGCCTTAACGATTGCAGAGCAGCTCGATCCTGCCTTATGTCGAGTAAAGGTGGGCAAAGAGTTATTTACTCATGAAGGTCCTATCATTGTAAAAGCACTTCAAGACAAAGGTTTTGACGTGTTTTTAGATCTGAAGTTCCATGATATTCCGAATACCACTGCACAAGCGGTATGTGCTGCGGCAGACTTGGGCGTGTGGATGGTCAATGTCCACGCTTCAGGTGGTCGTAAAATGATGGAGACCTGTGTTGAGCATTTAAAAGCAGGTAACTATAAGACTCAACTCATTGCGGTAACTGTGTTGACTTCAATGGGGCGTGAAGACTTGAAAGATATTGGCTTGGATATCGAGCCTAATGAACATGTAAAACGTCTGGCTCAACTCACCAAAGACAGTGGCCTGGATGGGGTGGTCTGTTCCGCACAAGAAGCGAAAATGCTGCGTGAAACCATTGGACAAGACTTTGCACTGGTCACTCCTGGGATTCGTCCTGAAGGTTCAAATGCAGACGATCAAAAACGTATTGTGACACCAAAGCAGGCAATGCTGGACGGATCAACACATCTGGTGATTGGTCGACCAATTACCAAGTCTGAAAATCCTCGTCAAACCCTAAAAGATATTCTGGCAACATTGTAATTCCGGTTACCTGATGAAAAGCCTTTCATATGAAAGGCTTTTTTTATACATTAAGAAAAGCTGTATAAAAATAAAAAGGAATTTCAAATGAGAATAATAAAGACACCAGAACAAAAGATGCTAGAACAAAGGCTGGAGATGGAAAAAATAGCAGATCAGTTCGAACAGCAGGAAAAATATAAACAACAGGCACAGTCGGGTTCATGGGACTGGATGTCAGGCCTTGATAGCATAGATATTGTAGAACTCGCTTCAGAGATGATGGAGACAGTAGGAGATTCATTGAGTAGGGTTGATTTGAATTTTTAATATTCCGTAGTTTATTTTATTTCTAATTGAATCCCCCTAAATCCCCCTTTATGAAAGGGGGACTTCTCCTCCCTTTAAAAAAGGGAGGTCGGGAGGGATTTTTAAATTACCGCCAACACACTTACCGCTACTGGCGCCAATACAGATAAAATAAAACCGCTCACCATGGCATGTGGAATAAAATCATTGCCACAGGCCTGTTTGACCATGGGTAAAGTCACATCCATCGCAGTCGCACCTGCAGCAGAAATTGCTGATCTTGGGTAACGCCAGCCGGCACAATACATCAGTAAAATCGCAAAAATTTCCCGAAACAGGTCATTCATCAGGGCAATACTACCCAGTTCTGCATTTCTCAGTTCTGTGACGACAACACCCGACATGGAATAAAAACCATAACCTTGCGACAGCATAATCAGGTCTTTTAAATGAATATCTGGATTCCAGAAAGAATAGACAATTGCTGCCACACATGAACCAGCAATACAACCTGCCGGAACCAGCAGGATTTTCCAGTTCAACCATGAGCGATCAAGTGGTGAATAGGCAAGATCCAGTCCAATCAGAAACATAAAGACCAGTAATAAATGCCAGGTGCTGATTTGAATAGAAAGACCCATTTGAGTGGAACTATAATGCAGCAAGTAGCCAGCGGCTAAGGCGAAGAACGCATAACTGATATTGATCAGTGATTTAATCACTAGCTCAGTGGAGACTCGTCCAGAAGAAGGTTGAAAATCTGCCCATTTAAATAGCAGATAACAACAGCCAAATGCCCCAATAGAGGTGAGAAAAGCAATTGTAATAGAGGTATTTAGAATCTGAGCAGGATGAGGTAATTCCGCTAAAAGTTCAGAAAACTCAAAAGCGATGGCAATCAGTAAGATATAACTAAAATAAGGAAGAACCTTAAAGCAGATTTTTGTGAAGGGAGCAGGAAGCCGTTTCGCAAAAACAAAGCCAAGTGCTAAACAGACCAGAAGTTGGGATACTAACCAAAGCGATTGCATAATAAAAAAGTATGATAAATCAGTCTTTATTATGCCATCGCTAGCACTATGTATGTGAAGGGCTTTTAACTGGCTTTATTTAAAAAATAGTAATCTGCCGCATTAAGGGTTTTGATTTTGAGCCAGTATTTCCAGGTATAAGTGGGCCACAAGGCAAAATTTTTCCCACCTTCCTGTTGATACCAGCTGACACAGCCAGATTGCCAGACCGTATTATCCAGCATATGTTGGACATCCTGATTGAATTTTTCCTGTACCTGATCTTTGACCACAATTGCATCACTATGTGATTGATCCACTAGAGCGATCATTTGTAGGATATAACTTACTTGGGCTTCAATCATGAAAAGCACTGAGTTATGTGCCAGCACAGTATTCGGTCCTAATAGCTGGAACAGATTCGGAAAACCTTTCACACAGATTTCATAATAGCTTTCGGCACCATCTTTCCAGACATCATTCAAGTGAATGCCATTCAAGCCAGTGCAATCAAAATTTTTCAGATAAATTCTAGGATCAGTAATAAATCCGGTACCGTAGATCAGGCAGTCAATCGGACGTTCTTTACCATCTGCTGTAATAATACTGTTTTCGGTCACTTCACGAATGCCTTCAGTCACTAGTTCCACATTTTTACGGTTAAAGGTGGGGAAATATTGATTAGACACCAGAATCCGTTTACAGCCCATGATGTAATCTGGGGTTAATTTCTTGGCAGTTTCCTTGTCTTTGACCTGATAACGAATATAAGCTTCAGCCAGTTTCTGAGCATATTTCATGACAGCTGGTTTAACGATAGGCACCACGCGTGATTCATTGGACCAGTACAGCCGAATACGGTGTAACTTGCGGAACCATTTATATTTGGAAAACAGCTTTTTTTCCAAGTCATGATATAGGCGCTCATCCCGTGGAATGACCCAAACCGCAGTGCGTTGCAAGACATAGAGCTGTTTGCATTCGGGTGCAATTTCAGGGATATATTGAATTGCACTGCCACCTGTCCCAATCGATGCGACATTTTTTCCCTTGAGATCATAATGATGATCCCAGTGAGAAGAATGAAAGATTTTGCCCTTAAATTTTTCAATGCCCGGAATATGGGGAATTTGAGGAATATGTAAAGGGCCAGAGGCAAATACTACAAACTGGGCTTCCAGAATGCTTTGATCCTGCAGATGGATCTGCCATAAGCATCGGTCTTGCTGGTAATGAACCCCAAGTACTTCGGTATTCAGCCGAGCAAAAGCCCGAAGATTATAATCACTGACTAAATCCTGAATATAGCTAAAAATTTCCGGTGCTTCGGCATAGCGTTTTGACCAGTCAGTTTTGGGAGCAAAGGAAAGGGAATACATATGTAATTGCACATCACAGGCCGCTCCCGGATACTGATTATCGCGCCAAGTTCCACCAAAATCGCTATCTTTTTCTAAAATAATAAAATCATGGATGCCTTGCTGCTGTAAACGTACTGCCATCGCTATCCCGCCAAAACCGGCACCGATAATGGCCACTTTGGTATAAGGATGAGTGTGGGTAAGGCTTGTATTGTCCAGCATCTTCGCATTCCTTGCTTATTTTAATAATGGATAATTATCTTGATTTATTAACTGGCCATTAGATATAAAATTGATCTAAACGGCAATAGCCGACTGCTTATTTTTATAGTACAACTAGAGCTATCACATTGTATTTGTATGGTTATGAAACGTTCTGTTCTCAGTCTGATGTATCTGATCCAGGGCATGCGCAAGGCTGGCATAGAGGTCGATCAAAAACTGCAAAATATCGGCTTGCGTGTTGATGCGCTTGATCCGACTTCAATTATTCACCCAAGCGTGGAATATGATGTGCTCAAGGTGGTGGGTCAGGATATCCAGCCAGAACAGGGTTTATTGATCGGCCAGCATTATGCATTGGCAGGTTATGGGCCTTTGCTGATGTTGTTGGTGACCAGTCCTACTGTACGTGATGCGATGCACCAGGTGATTCGTTTTCAGCAATTGACGCATCTTACCGGTCAGTTGGGAGTGGAGCAAAGTGAGTACCGCAGTGCGCTTTGCTATTATCCCAAGAAAACGGAAGATCATCTGGGAATGCTGGTCGCGCAAGCTGAGATTTCAGGTACTTTCAAGTTCATTCGCGATATTTACAAGATGATGGGTTTGTCCAAGCCTGACTTGCAGATTGAACTGCCTTTCGCCGCACCGGAACAACCTGCTACCCAGAAAATCTATCATGATTATTATGGAACACAGGTACAGTTTGGTGCTGCAAGAGCTGCATTCTGGTTTGATGAGGCCATTTTGGATATCCGAATTCCTTCAGCAGATGCGGAGACCTTTGCAGTCTATGAAGCAAAGTGTCTGACTGAACTGGAACGTCTGGCGGAAGATGCTGATGTCCCGACTGTGGTACAGCGAGTACAGGATTATCTGGAGCTGCAAACCGGTTTGATGCCGAGTATGGCTGAAACGGCTCAGGCTCTGAATATTCCAGAACGTACTTTACGCCATCAATTACAGCAGTTCGATACCAGTTATAAACAGATTCGCGAAGAGATTATTAAAGATAAAGCTTTGCGACTCATTGAATATAAACAGTATTCGATTGAAATGATTGCAGAGTTATTGGGTTATTCCGAACCGGCTGCTTTTAACCATGCCTTTAAGCGTTGGTTTGGGCAAAGTCCTCGGCAATATATAAAATAGCCTAAGTTAGTTAATGCCAAAGTGTTATAGTGTGCGTTCTAAACTCCGCTATAATTAAACAGATCCTGAATAGTACGAAACCTATGTCCGATTTTAATTCACAGCACAGCACCGCTTTTAGTCCGATCTCTCCTGCAGAACGTTATGCACAGGCTTTGTCTTCAGGACAGTTTATGCCTGATGATGCACAGGCCATGGCAGTACATGAGCTGAATCGTACCTGGCTGGAATTAATTCAGCGCTTCAAAGCGTCTAAAAAAGCCTTTCGCCGTTTTCGTCGTCAGACTTCGCCAAAAGGCGTATATATGTGGGGCGGAGTAGGTCGTGGCAAGACCTGGCTCATGGATCAGTTTTATGAATCGATTCCATTTCGCCGTAAAACCCGTATGCACTTTCACCATTTCATGCAACATGTGCATCGTGAATTAAACAAGCTTTCGGGTCAGCGCAATCCTCTGGATCTGGTAGCGGATCAGATTTATAAAGATGCTGTGGTGATCTGTTTTGATGAATTCTTTGTATCTAACGTGACAGATGCCATGATCCTGAGTGATCTGTTCCAGAAGCTGTTTGAGCGTGGCATTACGCTGGTGGCAACTTCGAACATTGCACCAGATGGTTTATATAAAAATGGGATTCACCGTGACCGTTTTCTGCCAACCATTGAAATGGTCAAGAAAAACTGTGTCATTCTGAATGTAGATGCCGGTGTGGATTACCGTTTACGTGTCTTAAAGCAGGCGCAATTATTCAAATATCCACTAACGCATGATAATAAAAACTGGTTGGCACATCGCTATACCGCACTGACTCAAACCCAAACCTCTTCTCAAGAACCAATCATCATCAATAACCGCATTGTTGAAACTGTGGCACATACTGAAGATGTGTTGTGGTGTGAGTTCTCTGAACTATGCCTAAAACCGCGTAGTCCGGCTGACTTCATTGAAATTGCGAATATCTACAATACGGTATTGGTCAGCAATGTGCCGCATTTAACCGATTTCCTAAATGATGCCACACGCCGTTTTATTTATCTGGTCGATGAATTTTATGACCGTGGAGTCAAATTACTGCTGACTTCAGAAGATAATATTATTGATCTTTATAAAGGTGAGCGACTGGCTTTCGAAATTGAACGGACCCGTTCACGTTTGCTAGAGATGCAATCAGATGAATATCTGCATTCAGAACATCGCCAGATCGAGAAAATAGCTTCAAGTGAGCCTGAATAAATACAACAAGCGCTGGTCATGACCGGCGCTTTTTTATGCATTCCATTGCGTCAAAGATCGACAAGCTCAGCCAAACATGGCTTAATCTTGATCTAAATATGACCTTGTATAAAAAGAACGGACAACTTTTATTCAAAAATCTGAACTTAAGTCTAATTTCTACATTTCAAAAACTTTATACACTGTCATGAGGGTATTTAGCAGGATGATATTGCATCGTGTGTGACATCATTTAATAAGAATATGAGGGTATTCTTATTAGAAAAATGCTCATTATTTTGCGGTGTGATAGTACTATTCAGCTAGATTTTAATCGGTATACTAGAATCTCTTGTATAAAAAGTAGCAATATCAGGAAAGACAATGACTGCACGTATTCAAAAAGGCAAGTTAGCGATTGCTAAAGAACTTTACGATTTTATCGAAAATGAAGCACTACCAGGTTCTGGTTTGGACAGCGAAACATACTGGAAGAACTTTGAACAAGTCGTTGTTGATCTTAGCCCTAAAAACAAAGCACTTTTGGCTAAGCGTGATGATATTCAAGCTAAAATTGATGAATGGCATCGCAATAACACATTTGAATTACAAGCTTACAAAGCTTTCTTGACTGAAATTGGCTACTTATTACCAGAAGTAGAAGATTTCCAGATCAGCACTGAAAATGTAGACGAAGAGATTGCACTATTGGCTGGCCCACAGCTGGTAGTTCCAGTACGTAATGCACGTTACTGCCTGAACGCAGCGAATGCACGCTGGGGTTCTTTATACGACGCTTTATACGGCTTCGACGTGATCTCTGAAGAAGATGGTGCTGAAAAAGGTAAAGGCTATAACCCGAAACGTGGTGAGAAAGTTATCGCATTCGCGAAAAACTTCTTAAATGAAACATTCCCGCTGGCACAAGGTTCACATGCTGATGCAACCAAATATGCAGTTGAAGGTAATGCACTGGTTGTAACGCTGAAAGACGGCTCTACCACAACTGTTGCGGATAGCTCTAAATTCGTTGGTTACAATGGCGAAGCTTCTGCACCGACTGAAATTGTATTGAAAAATAACGGCCTGCATGCGATCATCCAGATTGATGCAAACAGCCCAATTGGCCAAACAGATGCTGCAGGCGTAAAAGACGTTGTGCTTGAAGCAGCTGTAACGACGATTCAGGACTTGGAAGACTCTGTTGCAGCAGTTGATGCTGAAGAAAAAGTAGAAGGCTACCGTAACTGGTTAGGCTTGATGAAAGGTACGCTTGAAGAGTCTATCGAGAAAAATGGCAAGACCATTACCCGTAAACTAAATGCTGACCGTACTTTCAAAAATGTTGAAGGCGGTGAGACCAAGGTTCATGGCCGTTCATTGATGCTGCTTCGTAACGTTGGTCACTTGATGACAAACCCGGCGATCCTTGTAGATGGCGAAGAAATTTATGAAGGCATTATGGATGCATTGGTCACTCCATTGCTTTCTGTGGCTGATATCCGTGGTGAGAACACGATCAAGAACTCACGTACCGGTTCTATGTACATCGTTAAGCCAAAAATGCACGGTCCGGAAGAAGTTGCATTTGCGGTTGAACTGTTTGAACGTGCTGAACAGGCGCTTGGCTTACCTGCTAAAACGCTGAAAATTGGTATCATGGATGAAGAGCGTCGTACTTCAGTTAACCTGAAAAACTGTATTGCTCAGGCGAAAGACCGTACCATCTTCATTAACACCGGTTTCATGGATCGTACAGGTGATGAAATCCATACCTTCATGGAAGCAGGTCCATTCGTGCGTAAGGGCGAAATCAAAGGCCAAAAATGGTTCCCAGCTTACGAAAACCGTAACGTCATGGTAGGTTTGCAAACAGGTCTACGTGGTAAAGCACAGATTGGTAAAGGCATGTGGCCAAAACCAGACATGCTGTTAGACATGTACAAGACTAAGACTGAGCACCCTGAAGCAGGCGCAAGCTGTGCATGGGTTCCATCTCCAACAGGTGCAGTGATTCATGCGATTCACTACCATCAAATTAATGTAGCGAACCGTCAGCAGGAACTTCTTGCAACTGAAGCATTGCCTTTAGATGATTTGTTAACTCCACCTCTTGCAACTGATACTAACTGGTCTGAAGAAGAGAAACTGAAAGAACTGGAAAATAACTGCCAAGGTATCCTGGGTTATGTGGTTCGTTGGGTTGATCTGGGTGTAGGTTGTTCTAAAGTTCCAGACATCAATGATGTGGGCTTGATGGAAGACCGTGCAACTTTACGTATTTCTTCTCAGCATGTTGCAAACTGGTTACGTCACGGAATTGTAACGCGTGAACAGGTTGAAGAAGTAATGCAACGCATGGCGAAAATTGTGGATGAGCAAAATGCGAATGATCCACTGTACAAGCCAATGGCTGCTGACTTTGACAACAGCATTGCATTCCAGGCTGCTTCTGATCTGATCTTCAAAGGTGGTGAACAGCCATCAGGCTATACAGAGCCGCTTCTACATGCAGCTCGTTTAAAACTTAAAGGTTATACAGGTGACTAATCCTGTAACTTGAAAAAAAGCCTCTTCGGAGGCTTTTTTATTGCTCTTAAAAAAGATCTAAGGATAAAAATGTTCTTTTGGAAGGTAAACTAACTGACTGAACACCTAAAACAGAACAATGTCACAGAAGAAAATTTTAATAATAATTATCTGTTAAACAGTAGCTTTATATCTGCCAGTCGGTATTCCTATGAGCGTTTACAGTTCCTCATGCTGGGTAGCTGTAGAGCTTTGGATAGTGATATTTAAGACTCAGTTTAATTCGCAATTTTTAATTTCTAAGAATCGTATTTTGGCTGATGTACTGGAAGATTTAAACTGCGATAAAAGAGAATCATGCATCAGTAAGTTCCACTTACTTATAAAGTTAAAGATAAAAGCGTAACAATTCGTCGCTGTCACTTCCATCCTGAAATGGCTCTGCTAAAGTAAAAGCAAATCAATAAATTGCAGGGAAGAACAGCATGGCATATCAACATTTGGATCAGCAGTTTATTGCGGGTCAGTGGCAACCTGGCCGTTCCCAGAAAATGATTCAGAATTTGAATCCTTATACTCAAGATACGATTTTTACTTTGCAGGCTGCCAGTACAGCAGATGTTGATGCGGCTTATGCGGCAGCTGATAAAGCCTTTCAACAGGGTGCTATTAAATCAGTTGAGTTAAGACAGCAAATCCTGCAAAAACTACAACAGGTGATTCAGGCACGCCAAGATGAAATTATTGACTGGTTAATTCTTGAGTCTGGAAGTACCCGTTTTAAAGCGGGTCTGGAAGTTGGCGCTGCTTTATCCATTATTCAGGAAAGTCAGAAATTTCCGGAGCAGATCAAGACTGAACAGCTGGAGAGCAAAGATCCCCAACGTAAAAGTCTGGTACTGCGTAAACCCTTGGGTGTGATTGGTGTCATTAGCCCATGGAATTTTCCATTTCATTTATCCATGCGTTCGGTAGCAACAGCGATTGCCTGTGGAAATAGTGTGGTACTCAAGCCAGCAAGTGATACACCAGTGACAGGTGGAACCTTATTAGGCAAATTGTTTGAAGAAGCTGGTTTACCCGCAGGTGTGCTCAATGTGATTTCAGGTGCAGGCAGTGAAATCGGTGATTATTTTGTCGAACATCCGATTCCAAAAATGATCTCATTCACGGGCTCTACTGAAGTCGGACAGAATGTAGGAAGTAAAGCCTTAGCCAGCCCTCGAATTAAACGTCTGGCGCTGGAACTGGGCGGAAATGCGCCACTGGTGATTCTGGATGATGCTGATCTTGAGCTGGCAGTAGAACTGACAATCATGGGACGCTTTATGCATCAGGGGCAAATCTGTATGAGCACCAATCGGGTCATTGTCGATGCGTCTATTCATGATGCCTATGTGGAAAAACTTTTAGAGCGAGTGAAAACTGTTGCTGTGGGTGATCCAAATCTAGAAGAGACCATCATTGGGCCGATCATCAATCAGAGTCAGATCAAAAAACATCAGCAGATTATTCAAAGTGCAAAAGAGCAGGGTGCAGAGCTGGTATACGAAGGGGGGATAGAAGGTAATCTGGTCTATCCACATATCTTTACTGGGGTAGCACCTGAATCTCCACTGGCTCAGGAAGAAAGTTTTGGACCGATTCTGCCAGTACTGAAAGCTCGTGATGAAGCACATGCCTTAAAGCTGGCCAATGATACCCGTTTTGGCTTATCTAGTGCGGTTTGTACCTCGAATATTGAACGTGGTATTAGTTTTACAGAACAGCTGGATATCGGTATGACTCATATCAATGGTATTAGTGTGGCAGATCAGGCTAATGCTCCGTTTGGGGGAGAGAAAAACTCTGGGCTTGGGCGTTTTAATGGACGCTGGATTTTTGAGGAATTCACCCGTACTCACTGGCTGACTGTACCCAGTGAATAATATTAAATGATAGAAACTTATCCATAATCCATACAGGTTTAAGCTTGGCATCAAGCTATAATCAGAACATCAAGTGATCTGTCTGATTAAGCATGTGTGCCAACTTTAAGCCTTTAACTTCACAGCAAATACATGATCTGGGCTTGCCGGAAATTCCCTTTGAATATCCGGAAGAAGTCTATCCGAATTATGCTACCCCCTTGTTATTTCAATCTGATCAAGGTCTGGAATGGCGCTCGGTTAACTTTGGCTTTATTCCCAAATGGGCAGAGGATAAAACGATTGGGACAAAAACCTACAATGCCAGAAATGAAACTTTGCTGCAAAAACCAACCTTTGCAGAAGCGACAGCCAAATGCAAGTTTGGGGTGATTCCCGTCTCGGAATTTTATGAGTCAAAGTATTTTGATAATAAACCACAGCGCTGGGGCGTCAGGCGTAAAGATGGAAAAGCGACCTTTATTGCGGCACTGTATGAAATTGCTCGGGTGCAGGATGAAATCGTACGTTCGGCTAGTATGATTACGATGGATGCAATAGACCATCCCATGATGAAAGAGTTTCATGAGCCGGGGAATATTAAACGTTCAGTTATTGTGATTCCGCACGAACGTTTACATGAATGGCTGAATCTCACGCAACCGGATATTCGTAGCTTTGTACAGGGATTTCCAGTGGAGGAGTTCGAATGTTCACATGTACCAAAAGAAAGAATCAAAAAAGCCAGTCCACAGCTGAACTTTTTTGATTCCTAAAACCTAGAAAGCAATGGCGGATCGTTAATTATTATAAAAGGTGTTATTGATCTCGCCAGCTAAATTCAAAATTGAAAAAATACTTAACGAGCCAAATTTTTAAAGATATGGCGTAAGCTTTCCATAGTTTTTTCAATTTGTAATGGGGTTAGCCCTTCAAATGACTGTTCCAGTACAACATTGGTCAGGTCATTAATTTTATGTGTCATTTCCATTCCTTTTTCAGTCAGCACGACACGGGTAATACGAGCATCGTCTTCACAGGAATAGGTTTCAACCAGACCTTCATCTTTTAAGCGATAAACGATCTTGGTGGTTGTCGACATTTTAGATACGACCATTTCTGACAGGTCAGAAACGCTGGCATGTGGTTTGGCTTTAAGAGCAAGCAAGATACGGCGACGTGAATTATCGACACCATACTTTTTTAGTGCATGATCTACATTTAGGACATATTGGGCATGGACTTGAGTCACCCAGTAGTATGGAAAGTTTTCTAAATTAAAGTCTTCTGCACAAGGTAAAAATTTTGCATATTTTTTAGTCATGAAATGTTCCTTTTATTTATTTTTCTAGGGCACTGACATTTTATGTAAAAGTTTATACATGTTTCAACCTTTATTTTTAAAATGTTAACGAGATTGCATTTGTTAGATCTTCTTAACATCAAAAAATCAGGCGATTTACATGTTGTAGCTCAATCGGGGCAAATTGTAACTGTCTTTATCCAGATGAATGGCATTGATATGACATGCAAATCTTAAGGCTCCAGATTAGGTTTAGAGTCTAAATAAGAGCTGGGTTGGCAAACCATATGGATAAATGGCCGACCTGCGCATATCTTACTTTTGGTGAGTATGCGGAAATACAATTCAAAATCGATGCTGTTTAAATGAATGCTCTGATACATTTTTAATCTGTAGCACGATGCAGATGCGGATTTCTCAAATCTGACCGAAAGCTAGAGCGAGTACATTTAAATTGGTCACTCATCGAATAAAACCGTTTTGGATGAGAAACTTATGCATCTTTTTGATCCCACGACTAACTATTCATAACGTGTATGAACCATTTTAATAAAAAAATCCATATTTAAAATATGTCTTTAGATAAGTGGATTTAATGGACTTAGTCGGATAGTGGATGATTCAATATTTTATGATGCATGATTAGATATGAATATTAAGAGAAACAGTAATTTATATCTCAGGCTTCTATCAGTTAGATTTAATGCGCTTAGGGTCAAAAAGAAGCCTAAATTTTCTTTAATTTGTAATGAGTTATGTAGAACATAACAGATTCAGGCCAATGATTTGAAAATTAAAAGATTTTAGAATGAGGAGAGGCAAAGCGGTGCAACAGTTTTTCATAAATTTTATTGTTCAAAAATCATAAGTTTATGCATAATAGATACATCTTAAGTCGAAAAGGTTAAATTAAATGGATCCCTCGCCGTGCGTTGATCTTCCATATTCGTTGCTTACATACTCAAACGGGATGGTGTTCTAATGGAATTTTTATTAGATCCCGGAATTTGGGTTGGTTTAATTACTCTTATTATTCTCGAAATCGTTTTAGGTATTGATAACCTAGTCTTTATTGCCATTCTGGCTGAGAAACTTCCCCCTGAACAGCGTGATAAGGCCCGTGTGATCGGTCTATCCTTAGCCTTGCTGATGCGTTTAGGTCTGTTGTTCGCGATCTCCTGGTTAGTCACCTTGACTCAACCGCTTATTCAATTATTTAACTGGACCTTCTCCGGACGGGATTTGATTCTGCTCTTTGGTGGTTTATTCCTGCTCTATAAAGCTGTTACCGAACTTCATGAAAAAATTGAAGGCAAGCCTGAAATACAGGTTACGACCAAGGTGGCATATGCAGGCTTTACAGCAGTTGTGGCTCAGATTGTCATACTGGATGCCGTATTTTCACTGGACTCGGTGATTACCGCCGTAGGTATGGTCGATAATATCTATGTCATGATGGCGGCCATGATTATCGCGATGGCCGTGATGTTATTGGCGTCTAAACCATTGACTGACTTTGTGAATCGTCATCCTACGGTCGTGATTCTGTGTTTGAGCTTCCTGCTACTGATCGGGATCAGCCTGATGGCAGAAGGTTTCGGTTTCCATATTCCGAAAGGTTACATCTATTCTGGTATTGGCGTTGCAATTGCAGTTGAAGCCTTTAACCAGTTTAGTCAGCGCAATGCTGCGAAACATGAAGCCAAGATTCCGTTGCGTCATCGCACTGCTAACAGTATTCTCCAACTGATGGGCGCTAAGCTTGAAACCACCAGTACTACTCAGCATGAAGCACAGGAAACCTTTGCGGATGAAGAACGCTATATGATTGGCGGGGTATTGACCTTGGCAGAGCGTTCTGTAGCATCGATCATGACCCCACGAAGTCAGATTTCCTGGGTCGATCTGGAGGATAGTCCGGAACAAATCCGTGAAAAAATCCTGTCTGTACCCCACAGCCTGTTTCCGGTTTGTCGGGGCAGTCTGGATAAGGTGATTACCATCGTTCGTGCCAAAGAGCTGTTAGATGTACTGGATGAACCGGAAGAGTTAAAAGCTTTGATCAAGCGTCATCGCCCTATCTATATCTTTGAAAGAATGAAGGTGATTGACGCGATTAATACCTTACGTACCTCAAAAGGCTCTCTGGTGCTGGTAAGCGATGAATTTGGTCATGTACAAGGTCTGATTTCACCGCTAGATGTGTTTGAGGCAATTGCCGGTGAATTCCCGGATGCCGATGAGCAGCTGGATCTGGTCAAAGTTGATGATACACACTGGATTGCATCTGGTATGCTGGATTTGTACCAGTTAGAACTTGAGCTCGGTATGCTGGATCTGATTGATGAAGATGCAGGCTATATCAGTGTTGCCGGTCTGATTCTGGATAAAACCAATAGTGTGGTCGAGGTAGGCACTGAACTGAACTACCAAGGTATTCAATTCAAGGTAATGGAAATCGAAAATAACCGGATTAAGTCGGTGAGTATCCATTATCAGGGTTAATCGCCTGTCTTGATTATTTTTTGAGTCAGTTGCTTAAGGGCAACTGACTCTTTTATTGAATATTATTTATGACTTAGATATTAATGCTCACCTAAGCTTATTCTTCAGGCTAAATGGAGTATTGAATATTTCGGAAGCCAAGAATGCGTAATAGGTTTTACAGGTTTAGAAGTAATAAATCTTACTGAAGTATCAAAATCCAGACATGCTTTATTTAGAATTATTAAACAAATTTAAATAAAGTTTAAAAATAAGTGTGAATTTGACTAAGTGGTAAAATATATATTTCACGTAATTTTGAAAGATATTAGTCAAATTCGAGATACAAAAGCTCATCTAAAGCTTACACAATACTCAGCTTGAGCGCTTGAAAAATTATTTTTGCCAGATTAGGGCTGAATTTAATTATCTAAAAATAAGTTGAATAGTGTAATAGGGTGTTCTATGTGTTCATTATAAAACACCCGACTGATGCTTAATCCGCCAAAATCCGAAAGTCTGCATATTGACGGATCGTTTCTATATTCAATTGATGGATCTCATCGGTAAATGCAGCATTAAACTGGCCTAAGGTCGGTGCTTTGGCAAAAGCCAATTGACCGGCGATTGCAAAATGAACATGAGCAGAGAGCGCTGCGATCGCAGGAGAACTTACTGCACTATACGCTGCAATCAGGGCCCCTAGGGCACATCCAGTTGCTGTGACGCGCGGCTGTAAATATGAACCGCCTAAAACCTGAATCACCGGATAATCTCTGGAAATGATGTAATCAGACTCACCTGAAATAGCGATACATTCACATTGTTCCAGTAAGGCCTGCGCCTGTAGATAGACTTCTGAGCTATCGACAGTGCTATTGACGCCTTTGGACTCAATATTTTTCCCTGCCAAAGCACCAATTTCTGAAGCATTCCCCCGTAAAATTGTGGGTTGATAGGTCATGAGCTGATCCACAACACCTGAACGCCAATGCAGTACATTTCCATAACCAACAGGATCTAGTACCCATGACTTTTGGATACTGTGTGCTGTTTTAGCAGCGATCTGCATCGCCTCGACCTGTTCGGTAGTCGGCGTTCCCAAATTTAAACTGAGTGCTCCAGCAATTTTGACAAAGCTCTCTGCTTCAAAAGGATTATCAATCATAGCGGGCGAAGCATTCGCAGCCAGCAAGATATTGGCCACATAATTGCTGGCCACCGCATTGGTCATCACATGCACCAAGGGTTGCTGCTCTTGAAGCAATGACCAGGCTTCACAGATCTGATCGAAAAGAGTATTTTGTAATTGTTGCACGGAAGTATTCATCATCCTGATCTTTCAAATATGAATAGAGCTGCTAAATGCTTAGCGGGTAAAATAATGGTCTTGATGTTTGCAGTTACGGCATAACAGGCTGACATAATCGCTGGCATCATATTCAACAGTAAGCTCTTGTGAGCCGCAATGCATACAGCGTTTTTGTGAATAAAATTTCAGGCGTGGTTCAATCTTTTGCCATGAACGCCAGACCGGCTGGAAGAAAATATTTTCATCATAACCCAGGAAGCGGAAAAACAGGATGCTGCTCATTTTGCTCAAAGGCAATTGCGGTGGACGAGGCAGGATAGAGGTTTCCCATTTTTCATTCACTGAACGTTCCCGATATTGCTGTAGGGTCTTTTTCAGTAAATTGGTATTAATGAAATTTTCATTTCGTGGTTTTAAAGCTTTCTGCTGATACAGATATTCGAGGGCCGATTGCACCAGATAATAAATCTGTCCCACAGCCAAAACATCGAGCAGGCGATAGCAGAAAGCCTGAAAACTTTGATTGCCCGCAATCTGGATACCCCAGCTACGGCAATAGAACTGAGCGAATTGAATGACTTCCTGATACAGCAGACAATACAGTGCATCTTTGACTTCATCCGCACTTTTAAAAGGTACGCCTTTGCTCAGATTTTCATAGAACCAGTAACGCAATTGCTGGGTAATACTAAACAGGCTTGGCTCAGAATAGCCATCCAGACGTACATTAATATAGTACTGCTGATTCTCTTGTTGAATATCTCTAGGAACTAGAATCTGGTCTTTCAGCAGATTTTTGACCAGACCATGCTGATACAGGTAATTCGGGCTGATGGAATAATATTTAATGGCATGCCAGTCAATATATTCCTGATGCTGGCTATGTTCCTGAACCTGTTCATCCAGAATCGAGAGCAGAAACAGTTTATTAATAAAGCTGAGCTGATTGAGCTCATATTCATGCCGATCCTGTTTTTTATGAAATTTCCGGTTTTCCTGTAAACGGACTTCTTTCAGCATACGTTTACGCTGAGCCAGACACTGATCGCAATAACAGTTATGTTTCTGGTCGGTATAGAGCTGATGCTGGCAGTGGCTGCATTCATGATAAGTAATGTCCTGATCATACTGTTCTGCCTCGATCCAGTACATGGAGGCCTTACATAACGGGCACTGCGTACTTTCATCAAGCTGTTTTTGCAGAACGTTGAATACCATGATTGCGCACAACTCCAGAATAAAGAGAAACTGCGATTATACACAGCTCATCAAAGTCACGCGTCATTTGACAATATTTTTAATAAAGCAGATTTCAGAAGAAGAGAGCCTTTAAACGAACAGAGCTACCGAAGTAGCCCTGTATTCAAGAAAACTAGATCATCGTTTTTAAACGGGGCAGGGTAATGTTTCGTCTTCCTCTCCCTGATGTTTCGCTTGAATCAACGCCTGCACTTTTTTGGATGGAACCTTTTTGGCACCGAGTGCATCATAAGTATTCAGAATCGCACTGACCTCATGCGCCTGTAGCTGAACGCCTTCAGAACTCATGAACAGGGCAATAACTTTATGATCAATATTGGCCTGATCCAGAACCTGAAGTGTTTTAAGATTTTCAATCCGTACCACATGCTGTTTTAAATACATAGCTCACCTCAATTTCTTTGTTGTCGTTATTTTTGGAGTCTTTGCGCTTGGAGAAAACACACTTAAACTGTAGCAAAAACTATGCTCATTTTTTAATCAATATTTCGGAATTGCTATTAATCATAAATTATATATTTTTAAATCAAGCACATAAGAAAATGTAAAAAAATATGATATTAGCCGAAAACTTGGCATATATCTTTCTTTGAATCCTGCCATTGCTGTTGGGTGATGCAAAATGCATTCAAACTGGTGCATGTCATTTGTGCATTTAAAATGAAATTTGGAACGCAGATTAACCAGAACTTAATCTTTTAGAAGTCAGGTTTTGCAGCGCCCAGCATCTAAATTAGATATAAGGTTGTCCTGAACCCAGGCAGTAATTTTTCATATTGGAATAATACTTTGCATGTGCAGGAATCATGCATAGAGGAATCATACAGTGCAGATGAAAGCTTTTTTTATTTTATCTTTAAGTTGTTTTAGAGATGGGGATTTTAGATATCGGGCAAATATAAGGCGATTATCGTATATTTTGATGTAGCTCAATTGAAAAGATCAGTAATTATTCCCATATACAATACAAATGAAACGCACAGACAGGTTCAAGATCAAGGCGTATGATCAATGCATTGACAATCTTTTGCCTTAGAAGCTGTGCAAAAAGGATCAGGACATTATATGAATATCGCGGCGAATCCGGTGATCGAAGCAGATCAAACCATTTATTTAAAAGACTATCAAAAACCTTCTTTTGTTGTAGATTCAATCGACCTGAATATTCAAGTCTATGACGATCATACGCTGGTCAGCAGCAAACTGGAGATGCAGCGTCAAACAGCAGGTGATCTGGTATTGCTTGGTCGTGACCTGGAACTGCAATCAATCCAGTTAAATGGTCAGCCACTAAATGCATCAGATTATATTCTAGATGCTGAGCAACTGGTGATTAGCAATGCTCCAGATCAGGCGACTATTGAAACAGTGGTCAAGATTCATCCAGAAAGCAATACCATGCTGGAAGGTCTGTATCAGGCCAGTTCAGATCTGTTCGTGACTCAAAATGAGCCGGAAGGTTTCCGTAAAATCACGTTCTATCCAGACCGCCCAGATGTATTGTCTGTATTTACTACTCGTGTTGAAGCCGACAAAAAGTATCCGGTTCTACTGGCTAACGGTAACCTGATCGAAACTGGTGAAGTGGATGAAAACCGTCACTATGCACTTTGGCAAGATCCAACCAAAAAACCAAGCTATTTATTTGCCTGCGTGATTGGTGATCTGGCAGTGATGAAAGATCGCTATACCACATCAGAGGGTCGTGATGTCGCACTGGAAATCTATGCCGAAGAAAAAGACATTCCAAAATGCAAAATCGCGATGGAAGCGTTGAAACATTCCATGCGTTGGGATGAAGAGCATTATGGTCTGCCATACGACCTTGATAATTATATGATCGTAGCAACCAGCGCATTTAACATGGGTGCGATGGAAAACAAAGGTCTGAATATCTTCAATACCTCATGTGTATTGGCTGATGAAGAATATACAACTGATGTTGCCATCATGCGTGTGCAATCAGTGATTGCCCATGAATATTTCCATAACTGGACAGGTAACCGGATTACCTGCCGTGACTGGTTCCAGCTGTGTCTGAAAGAAGGTTTGACCGTATTCCGTGATCAGTCTTTTTCTGAAGATCTACAATCTGCTGCGGTACAACGTATTGATGATGTGGCAGTCCTGAAAGCGCATCAGTTTCCGGAAGATTCTGGCCCTTTATCGCATCCACCGCGTCCGGATCATTTTGTAGAAATTAATAACTTCTATACGGCGACCGTGTATGAAAAAGGTGCAGAAATTAACCGTATGATGGCGACTTTGCTCGGTAAAGAAAAATTCCGTCAAGGTACAGATGAGTATTTCCGCCGTCATGATGGTCAGGCCGTAACGGTTGAAGACTGGGTAGCTGCCTTGACTGCCGGTTCAGGGGTAGATCTATCAAACTTCCTGACTTGGTATAACCAGCCAGGTACACCGAAACTGGTCGCTAAAGGTGAGTATGATGCAGATACACAAACTTATCGTCTTCGCTTTAAGCAAAGTCTGAAAGCTCATCCGAAATATCCGAATCTGAAAGCTGTTCCGATTCCAGTGGCTTTGGCTTTGTTTGATGCGGCTACAGGCGAGCAGCTGAGCCTGCACTCTGATGCCTTATTTGAAAATGGCGTCAAAGATGGGGTGTATCTGTTTGATCAGGATGAAGCGACCATCGAGTTTAGCGGTCTAACCAGCAAGCCGGTGGTTTCTTTACTACGTAACTTCTCTGCACCCGTTGATCTGCATTTTGATTACTCTGAACAAGAACTGGCGTTCCTGTTGCAATATGAAACCAATGGTTTTAACCAGTGGCAGGCGACCCAGACTTTATTAGAACGCATTTTGTTGGATGATCAACCTTCTGAAATCTATATCGAGGCAATGCTAAATACCTTGCCTGATCTGATTCAAAAAGATCCGTTATTGGCTTCCCGTCTGTTTGATGTACCGGCTGAAGGTTACCTGGGTAGCCGTATTGATACAGACTATAATCCAGCCATGATCAAGGAAAAACGTGATGCCTTGCTGCATAAATTGGCACGTGCCTTTGGAGCAACAGCTAAAGAAATCTATCTGAGTCTGGATCCTGAGCTGCAGTCAGATTTCTCTCAGGCGATGGGTGTGCGTGCACTGAAAAATATCATGTTGATGCTGATTGCACGTCAAGGTGATGAAAGTGCATTTGAACTGGCAGAGCAGCAATACCAAAATACAGGCAATATGTCTGAACGTTTGGGTGCCTTGCGTGTGCTGGTATGGAATGATGCGCCTCAAGCCAAAGCATTCCTGGATGATTTCTATAACCGCTTTAAAGATGAAGCACTGGCACTGGATCAATGGTTCATGCTGCAAGCAGCTCATCCAAAAGCGACTGCAGAAACAATTAAAGCACTCACTGAGCATGCGGATTATGACTTGAAAGTGCCAAACCGTATCCGTGCGGTGAGTGGCGGTTTGAATGCCAATCCGGTCAATACCTGGAGCTTTGGTGTGCAGCATTATATCGAGCTGGCGAAATATCTGGATCAGAAAAACCCGATTGTCGGTTCACGTCTACTTCAGGTGCTTTCACGCTGGTATACCCTGATTGAACCACAACGCAGTGAAGTCAAAGCACAACTTGAAGCTTTAAAACCACAGGTGAAATCGAAAAATGTCTCAGAGACATTGAACAGTATGTTAAGCGTATAAGATCGTTATGTAAAAAGCCGGATCAACTGATCCGGCTTTTTATTATTGACTTATTTTAAATGGTGAATTTAAGCGCATTTAAAATACTATAATGTGAAATCAGTCACATAAAAGGTTTACAGTAAGAGGCTAGACAGGAAAGTAAAACTATACTTTTCTATTAAACATGAAGAAATCTTCAAATTGATATACTAGAGGTCTTATTCAAGATGTTAGTGAAAATCGAAGATGGTTTTTATTTAAATACTCGGCATATTATTGCGGTTCATGTCAGCAGAAATGCTGCGACTGGTCTGTTTGAAATCTCCCTTCAATATACACCGCATTCTATTCAGCAAGCTGGAGAATACAAAAAAGTATTTAATAGCCAGCTGGATGCTGAACTCTTCCTGAACGAACTGAATCAAAAAGTTCGCTAAAAAAAGCCTGCATCGCAGGCTTTTTTGTTGTCTGGGTTACGTTAAGGTCTCACAATCAATACCGGAATCTCGGACTGGGAAAGGACATTCTGTGCCACGCTGCCCAGCATCAGTTTTTGCAGACCTTTACGGCCATGTGATCCCATGATAATCAGATCGGTCGGAACTTCCTGCGCTGCCTGAAGAATTCCTTCAGAAGGTGCCATACCATGAATGATCTTGGTCGTGACTTGTGTACCATCATGCACAAAATTTGCCTTAATCTCATTTAAAAGATCCAGTGCATGTTGTTCTGCCTGCATGAAATAGTCAGTGACTGCGGGAGCAACCTTATAAAAGTCCACGCCTTTAAATGGGTCTACAGCAATAATACTGACCAATGTCACCTTACTATTAAAAGCTTTGGCCAGCTCACGGGCATGTTCAGCTGCAGCATAGGACATCGAGGATTCATCGAGTGCGACAAGAATATGTTCATAGTTTTGCATGGTGCTTCCTCATTTTTAGAATATGCAGTGAAATGATCATTTAGAAAATGGAGGTTTACTGTAGAAGGGTTCAGACAGAAACACTGCCTGAAAAAATTGCGCACCTTGAAGATGCGCAAATCAGATTATTTTTTAACGATTAACACCGGAATTTGACTGGCGCCAAGAACATCCTGTGCAAAGCTGCCCAGAATCATTTTCTGGAAGCCTTTACGGCCGTGTGAACCCATGACGATTAGATCAGCCTGGGTTTCCTCTGCAGTCTCAGCAATATGTTCGGCATTCACCAGGCCAGTCACAATGCGGGAATCTGCTTCTATACCTTCACTGCCTGCAATTGCAGTGGCTTCTTTTAGGGCATTTTTTGCATTGGCATGAGCCTGAGCAAAATACTCTTTCATAATCGTTGAACTGTAGTAGAAGTCAGCTTCAGTAAAAGGGTCTTCTGCAATCAGGCTAATCAGGGAAAGTTTACTGCCAAATGCCTTGGCAATTTTGGCTGCATGTCGAACTGCAGAAAAGGAAATATCTGAACCGTCTACTGGGACTAAAATATGTTGGTAAGCCATGATTTTTCTCCGTATGTTGTGTGTTTTTTACGCTCTGATTTATTGATAGCACAATGTACCCATGGGTGCAATTGCAAAAAGCTGAAAAATGGCAAAAAATCTTTAAATTACAGGTATTTTCACATAAATGCAGAGATTTGATGAAAGAAAAAACAGAGCAAAAAACTAGGGATTCAGGTTTTATTGATCAAAAATAACAGGATAAATGACGCTGTTTTTCTGGGGATGGTTTAAACTGCCTGAGCTTATTTTTGGGCTGATCGAGGGGGAAGGTTTTGAGGTTTTTTGCTATTCATTTATTGTTGTTCTGTTCAATTATTCTGGCAGGCTGTCAAAATACTGTACAGAACAGCCGGGTCATTGCCAGTGCTTTTAATTTGACCACAGGGATGCAGCAAAAGGTGATGGATCGCTATGCACCAGGTTCGGTCATCGTGCATCAGAATATTGTCTATGAACCGCAGCAAAAACTATCTCTGGATCTGTATCAACCACAAAATATCGAAAATATCGGCCCGCAACCAACCATTGTGTGGATTCATGGTGGTGGCTGGATTTCTGGTTCCAAAGAACATGCCCGGGGTTATTTTAAACTTCTGGCTGCGCAAGGTTATAATGTGGTATCGGTCCAATATCAGTTTGCACCTCAAGCCATTTATCCAAGCCAGTTACATCAGATTGATCAGGCCTTGGAGTTTATTACTCAACATGCAGCCGAATACCAGATTGATGCCGAAAATTTATATCTGGCCGGAGATTCTGCCGGGGCGAATATGGCCAGCCACTATGCTGCACTTTTAACAAATCCCGCCTTTGCCAAACAATCGGATTTTCAACCTTATCTGCAACCTTCCCAGCTTAAAGGTCTGATTCTGCACTGTGGTATTTATGACTTGGAGTCATTCGCCAGTACCGCACCTGATGAAATGAAGATCGTAGAGTGGGGAGTATATAGCCTGATTCAGGCTTATACAGGTGACCGTAAAAATGATACCGAGTTTCTAAAACGTATTTCTCCAATCCAGTATATTACGCCATCTTATCCGCCAGTATTCATTAGCGGGGGCAACAAGGATTTTCTGACCGACACCCAATCCTTGCCTTTTATCAAAGCTTTAAAAGCGCAGCAGGTTCCAGTAACAGAAGTTTTTTATCCCGAATCTAAAGCTTGGCTGATTCATGAATATCAGTTCTTTATGGGCAAGAAAGAAAGTCAGCAGACTTTTATCAAGACGCTGGATTTTTTGCATCAGCTTTCGCCCCTCAGCATAAACTTATAAAAAATTTATTTCTTAAGACCATAACTAAGTTTAGGTCTAGGAAAGATAAATTTGGAGAGTGAAAAAATGAATCCTGCAACTTGGGCATATTTTTTGTTGGGTTTGGCCATTATTGCCGAAGTCACTGGCTCTACATTTCTGGTGAAATCTGAAGGCTTTACCCATTTGTGGCCTTCTTTAGCGGTGGTTGTTTTATTCTGTATCGCCTTTTATTTGCTGTCTCAGGTGATTAAGGTGATTCCTTTAGGCATTGCTTATGCGATCTGGGCCGGTGTCGGGATCATTCTCACGGCCATTGTCGGTTATATTGTATTTAAGCAGGCGCTGGATCTTCCTGCTTTTATTGGTATTGCACTGATTATTTCCGGTGTAGTGGTCATAAATCTGTTTTCTCAAGCAGCAGGGCATTAAAAAAAGATAGACATAAGTCATCTCTACTTTTATAAATTTAAGCCAACTGAGGTTTAAGCTTAAATAGTAAATAAACCATCAAACCAAGCAGTAGGCCCCAGAAAGCAGAACCAATGCCGAAAAACTGGATATTGGATGCACTGAACAGAAAGGTCATCAGTGCGGCTTCCCGGTCATGAGTGTCCTGAAAAGCCAGTGCAATGTTGTGGCCAATGGTACCAAATAGGGCAATGCCAGCCAGAACCGTAATCAGAATACCCGGAAAAGCCATCAATAAGCTGGTCAGGGTTGCAGCGAAGAAACCCATCAGGATATAAAATAGTCCACAGCTCATACCCGCGATATAACGTTTAGCCGGATCAGGATGGGCTTGTGCATCCAGACTGACTGCTGCGCTAATCGCGGCAAGATTAACACTGAAACAGCCAAAGGGAGCGAGTAGTGCCTGAGTGAGGCCCGTCCAGCCTAAAATTGGATTCACCTTGGGTGGATAGCCATAGCTTTTAATCACGGCCAGGCCAGGTAAATATTGTGAAGCCAGATTAATCACCATCAGCGGAAGAGCCAGTCCTAAAATAGCTTGCAGGCTAAATTCTGGTGTGGTCCATACAGGCTGAGCGATGCTCCAGTCCAAATGTGGAAGCGTAAAATCGATAAAGAACGGACAGAGTGCAATTGCAAGCAGCACAGTAATGACAATGCTATAACGGGTACTCAGTTTTTTGGAAATGAGATAAATGGCCAGTACGGTAAGCACAAAGCTCCAGGATTGTTGCAGGCTGCCAAATACTGAAATACCAAATTTCAGTAAGACACCAGCCAGCATGGCACTGGTCAGACTTTGTGGAATAAACTGAAAAATCCGGTCAAATATTCCGAAAAATCCCAGACAGGCAATCAGGATACCGCAAATCAGAAAAGCGCCAATCGCTTCGGCCAGACTGTAATGGCCTGCGGAGGCAATAATTAACGCCAGACCGGCTGTCGACCAGGCGGTGGAAATCGGATAACGATATTTCCAGGAAAGCAGAAAGCCGGAAACCCCAATACCTATGCCGAGTGCCCATAACCAGGAACTGATTTGCGCTGCATTTGCACCCAGGCTTTGGGCTGCTTCAATGACCAGTACGGCGGATACGCTGATCCCAATCATGCAGGTAATAAAACCCGCCATGATGGCAGGAAAGGAGAGATCTTGTAAAAGTTTAGGCATCATCCATGACACTATTTTTAAATGCGTTTAAATCATACGCTTTTCATATATCAACACAATGTTTTTAACAATTTTTGAAAGCGCTGCTCTTGCCAGAAAGCTGCTGATTCTTAGAAAGTAGATGTCGCCAGTTTGATGCCGAACCCGCAGAAGAGAATTCCTACTGAAGCAACCCCGCCAGCAGTCAATTTATAATTCTGGTTGAAATAGCTCGCGAGTTTGACCCCGGAAAAGATCAGGATTGAAAGGTAGGTCATGCTGATCAGTTGCAGGATTAAAGCCAAGAGTGCAAAAGTCAGTGCCGGATAAGGGTAAACAGGATCAACAAACTGCACGAAAAAAGACAGGTAGAACAGAATCGCTTTAGGATTTAAAACACTGATTGTTAATGCTGTACGGAAGGGCTGAATCGACCCGACAGTTTCAGGAGTAGTCTTTTTAATCTGAACACGTTGTGATGACTGTTTCGGAAAGAAAGTCTGATAGGCGGCAATGATCAGTTTGATCCCAAGATAACTGAGATAAACAGCACCAATAATTTTCAGGGCAATAAACAGCACGGGAAACGCATGAAGTAGAGAGGCTGCGCCTAACGCCGTACATAGGATCAGAATCAAGTCACCGGTATAAACCCCTAAGGCACCCATATAACCGGTCTTGATGCCAAAACGAGAGGCAATTGACATGACATAGAGGGAATTCGGCCCCGGCAGTAACACAATTAACGTTGTCCCAATAATAAAGGTCGTTAGATCTGTGATACCAAACACGAAGAACTCGCAAAAATGAAAAAAGCCGATGCGGCATTATAGCAACATCGGCCTGGAGAAACTCTATAAATTCGCTGTGAATTTAGGTGGTGCTCAAAAAACTTTCCTTTAATAAAGCCGCCAGTTGCTCACGTGCCTTGATAAAGCCATCGATACCACCTTGCAGTAATTCACTGGCCATCTGGTCCTGTTTCAGTTGTGCATCAAAATCGGCATGACTGATTGGACTCAGTTCACCTTGAGATTGAATATCTTTGGCTGAAAGCTGAGCCTGAACTTCACGCTGATCATTTTCAAGTTGTTCCAGCAAGTTTGGTGCAACAGTCAGTAGATCACAACCGCTGAGGCCCAAAACCTGCTCAATACTACGGAAGCTTGCACCCATGATTTCAGTTTTAATCCCATGCGCTTTATAGAATTCATAAATGCGCTTCACTGAGAGTACGCCCGGATCTTTTTCAATTGGATACGACTCAACACCTTCCGCTTTTTTGTACCAGTCTAGAATGCGGCCGACAAAAGGCGAGATTAAAGTCACTTTGGCATCAGCGCAGGCATGGGCCTGATGCTGGCCAAACAATAAGGTCAGGTTGGTATGGATACCTTCTTCTTCCAGTGCTTTCGCTGCCTGAATACCTTCCCAAGTCGATGCGATCTTAATCAGGATGCGGTCAGAATTAATTCCATATTGATCATACAGCGCGAGTAATTCTTTAGCCTTGGCGATGGTCGCTTCAGTATCAAAAGACAGGGAGGCATCCACTTCAGTCGAAACACGACCTTCAATCAGTTTTAAAATTTCAACACCGAATTTGACGGTCAAAATATCAATCGTGCGTTCAATCAGGGCATTATTCACATAGCCTTCTTGCTGGGCTTGTTGAAAAGCAGCTTCAATCAATGCCTGATTTTCAGGTTGTTTCGCTGCTGCAGTAATCAGAGATGGATTTGTGGTTGCATCCAGAGGGCGAAATTTCTCAATTGCGCTTAAATCACTGCTATCTGCCACAATAGTCGTCAAGTTTTTTAATTGGTTTAATGCAGTTAATGTCATTACGATCTAGTTCTATGGTTATTGCTTATGCATTCTTATATATCATAAATCATCCTCTTACCAAGTAGACTGTCGTTGAATTTCTGTGATTAATGGTCGGTTTTTCGCTGCTGACGCAAGTGATTAATCAAAAAATGAGCAGCTGTACCCAGTCGAGTTTCCCGGCTCCAGACCAGATCGACAAAATATTCAAATTTTGGGGTGAAATCGAGCAGCTGCAAGATCTGTAGCTGCTCCTGCAAATGTAGCTGTTCATTGATCATTTCCAGAGGGAGTACACCCCAGCCCAAACCTTGCTGGATCATGTTACAGGCTGAATGATGATTGTCAGTGCGCCAGTAATTCCGGGAAAAGAGCAGTTCTGGCTTAATGCTACGATCACGACTGGCAACAACAATCTGTCGGTTTTGTAAAATCTGTTCATAGCTGACCTGGTGAAATTGACTTAATGGATGCTGTTTGGCCGCCACAGCAACCAGTACCTCACGCTTTAATTCTATAAACTGTTCACGGGTTTCTAATTGCTCCCGCTCAAACATCAGCGCTAACTGCGCTGAACCTTCAAATAGCATGTGATGAGCATCTTCCTGAGGTGCGCTAAAGACATTAACTTGCAGCGCTGGAAATTCCCGTTCCAGCAAAACGATATAATCAGTCCAGCGGGTATGGAGGAGCTCAGACACCACCACAATATTCAGTTCAGATTCAAGACCTGAACTAAGTGCTAGGGCATGTTGCTTCCATTGGTTGATTTCAACCAAAAGCTGCTCAGTTTTTTCATACAGTACTTTCGCCTGTGCAGTTGGTTTTGGCTCACGGCCAATGCGTTCAAATAGCACCAGATTAAGATCAATTTCTAGATTGGCAATGGCCATACTCACTGCAGAAGGAACTTTACCAAGTTTACGCGCAGCAGCAGAGAAGGAGCCAGTTTCCATAACCAGTTTAAACATCTGTAGCTGTTCTTGATTAATATTCATGCATTCCATCTTTCATTTTTATTGATAGATTCTAACTCGAATAATCAAATTAAAAGAAATAAAATTCCCTTATCTCCTGACTTGATGAACTGAAATGTTAATTTCAAAAAGAAGACTGATTCATGCCACCTTATATGAAGGCATTTTATTGGTGGTGATTGCCATATTACTGAGTACGCTCATGCATATGCCGCTTGAGGTCACAGGCGCTCTCGGAATTGCGATGGCTGTCACTTCAATGTTCTGGAATATGCTGTTTAATCATTATTTTGAAAAGTTTGAAGCCAAACATCGTCTGAAAAGAACCATCAAAGTGCGGATTGCTCATGCGATTGGATTTGAGGGTGGTTTGATGCTGGCCACGATTCCGATGGTAGCTTATGCATTGCAGATCAGTCTGGCGCAGGCTTTTCTTCTGGATTTGGCGATGACATTATGTATTCTGGTGTATACCTTTATTTTCCAGTGGTGCTATGACCACCTTGAGGCCAAAATGGGGCTGGAACCAGACTACCGAAAAGCTTAACTTGAGTCTTTACTAGAGTAATCCTCAAATGCTTCGCTAATAATATTGCAATAAAAAACCGCTCATAGAGAGCGGTTTTTTTATATGAGGCTTGGATTATTTTTCAATAATTGCTGTTACGCCTTGACCACCAGCTGCACAGATCGAAACCAGTACACGACCTGAACCTTTCTGGTTAATCAGTTTTGCTGCAGTTGCGATAATACGACCGCCAGTTGCTGCAAACGGGTGACCTGCAGCTAGAGAAGAACCTTTTACGTTCAGTTTGGCACGATCAATTGAACCTAGTGGAGCATCCAGACCTAAACGTTCTTTACAGAATTTTGGATCTTCCCAAGCTTTCAGCGTTGAAAGTACTTGCGATGCAAATGCTTCGTGAATTTCATAGTAGTCAAAATCTTGAAGTTTTAGACCAGCACGTTCCAGCATACGAGGAACTGCATAAGCAGGTGCCATCAACAAGCCTTCTTTCTTCTCTACGAAATCAACGGCAGCAGTTTCCTGGAAAGTCAGGTAAGCCAGTACTTCATGGCCATTTGCTTTAGCCCATTCTTCAGAAGCCAATAGCACACAAGACGCACCATCAGTCAGTGGAGTAGAGTTACCCGCCGTCATGGTACGTGCATCGCCTTTACCAAAAGCAGGCTTTAGTTTCGCCAGTTTTTCAACTGAAGAATCTGGACGCAAGTTGTTGTCACGTTCAAGACCCAGGAATGGAGTCACCAGGTCATCAAAGAAACCTTCTTCATAGGCTGCTGCCATTTTTTGATGTGAAGAGGCTGCAAGCTCGTCTTGCGCTTCACGGGAAATACCCCATTCTAGTGTAGTAATTGCCTGATGGTCACCCATAGACAGGCCAGTACGTGGCTCACCATTTTTTGGTGCGTCCATCAGGTCTTTCACATTGATTTTAGTCAGGGCTTTTAAACGGTCTTTCGCTGTTTTCGCAATGTTCAGCTCAAGTAATGCTTTACGTAAGCCATCACCGAAAGCGATTGGTGCATCAGAAGTCGTATCTACACCGCCTGCGATTCCCACTTCGATTTGACCTAGAGCAATCTTGTTCGCGACCAGGAAGGCCGCTTGAAGGCCAGTACCACATGCTTGCTGGATGTCATAAGCAGGGGTTTCCGGTGCAAGAGCAGTATCCAGTACACATTCACGCGTCATGTTGAAGTCGCGGCTGTGTTTCAGTACAGCACCTGCAACCACTTCACCTAAGCGTTGACCTTGAAGGTTAAAACGTTCAACCAGACCATTCAGGGCTGCTGTGAACATATCAGTATTGGATGCCGTAAAGTAAGCACCGTTAGAACGTGCAAATGGAATGCGGTTACCACCGATAATAGCAACGCGGCGAACTGTATTTTGGCTCATGTTTGGTTCCTGTTGAACAGAAGTCTGTGTTATAGATGTTGAATCTTGTTGGCTTGAAGTCGTTTTTTTGGTACGTGCAGATGTACTGCGTGTACGTGTGGTTTTAGCCGGACTTTTTTCTGCGGCATTGGCTGTATCAGGATTTTTAGTGCTACGCTTGCTACGCGTTGATGGTTTTGACACAGTTTCTGTCGCAGAGTTCTCGACTGCTGGATTATCTTGAGTTGTTTTGCTCATAAGGCTTTACCAGGCAAATAGATCGTCTTCTTGGCGGTTACATTAGCATAGAAGAAGATAGGCTGTATTGACTACAATGACATTACAGACTGCGCTTAGGTCAAGTCATCTGCCTGTTATCTCAAGTATGATTGGGCGGAAACTGGTAGATCTATTGAAATATAAGTGTCTGGCATCATACTGAAGTTTAAGGATAACTTTAGATCAACCAAAAATTAATTTGTATGAGAGATAATAAACATGACTGATCAGTACCAAACTTTTGCAAAATCTCCTATTGGTAAATTTGTCATTAAAAATTTGGGTCTGCCATCCCCAACTTCTTTAGACCGTTTTGAGTCTGCTACACCAGTTGTCAAAGGTGCGGTATTGTTTGGAGCAGCACCGGCAAGTACCTTGACTGGTGCTATTGCTCAGGTTCTGGCAAATATTCATGCCAATAGTTATGCAGGTAACAATGCTGAACTGCAACAGGCTGCTGCATCGGCTGGACTGAATCTGGGCGCGTTTAATCCGGGCGATAAAGAATCAAAATTCAAAGTTGTCATTTTTGATGCTTCAGGAATCGAAAATTCAGAACAGTTAAAATCACTTTATGATTTCTTCAACCCGATTGCGCGTCAAATCCAAAGTTCTGGCCGTGTCGTGATTGTGGGGACTACGCCTGAAACTGCTAAATCAGTCAGTCAGTCAATTGCTCAACGCGCACTGGAAGGTTTTGTAAAATCTGTGGGTAAAGAGTTTAAAAAGGGAATTGCAGCAAACCTGATCTATGTAGATGCCGGTGCTGAAGCAAATCTTGAATCTGCTTTACGCTTTGCAGTTTCTCCACGTTCTGCCTATGTTTCTGGTCAGGTGATCCGTGTTTCACCTGCTGAAAAAGTGGATGTAGACTGGACTAAACCATTAGCGGGCAAAACTGCTGTAGTGACTGGTGCGAGCCGTGGTATTGGTGAAGCGATTGCTCATGTATTGGCACGTGATGGCGCACATGTCATCTGTCTGGATGTTCCGCAACAGCAAGCAGACCTTGACCGTGTAGCCGGCGAAATTGGCGGTTCAACTTTAGCCATCGATATTACTGCTGCAGATGCAGGTGAGAAAATCAAAGCAGCAGCAGCTGAGCAAGGCGGTCTGGACATTATTGTGCACAATGCCGGTATTACCCGCGACAAGACTTTGGCCAATATGAAACCTGAGCTATGGGATCTGGTGATTAACATCAACCTGTCTGCCATTGAACGTGTAAATGACTATTTAATCTCCAACGATGGTCTAAATGCCAATGGCCGTATTATCTGTGTATCCTCAATTTCAGGCATTGCAGGTAACCTGGGTCAAACCAACTATGCAGCGTCTAAAGCGGGTGTGATTGGTGTGGTGAAATTCACAGCACCAACCTTAAAAAATGGTATAACGATTAATGCCGTTGCACCGGGCTTTATCGAAACACAAATGACGGCTGCGATTCCATTTGCAATCCGTGAAGCTGGCCGCCGTATGAACTCAATGAGCCAAGGTGGTCTACCTGTAGATGTTGCAGAAACAATTGCCATGTTTGCTTCTACGGCTTCAACAGGTTTAAATGGCAACGTGGTTCGTGTCTGTGGTCAAAGCCTATTAGGGGCTTAAAGCATCAAGTCCTTTCTTGCAGTTTAATTAAAGCTCAGGGAGAGGATTTAGGAGAGGGAGATTAGGGGCCTTTTTTTAGCCCTCTCTCTAACTCTCTCCCAAAGGGAGAGAGAACTCCACTCATATATAAATGAAAAGAATATTTTAAAGGTTCAGTATGAATACGCGCCATTTTAGTCAACTTCCAAAACCTTATTTAGCCTATCCAAAAGTGATTCAAGGCTTGATTTTTAAAAAGCCGAAAGCTGAAAAAGTTCTACCGCAAGTTGAATATGTGGTGGATTCATTCAAGGTCGATCAGAAACATTTAAAAGCCTATAATGAAGTATGTGGCTTTAAAAATAATGGTTATATTCCAGCTATTTATTTGACCGTATTGTCTCAAAGTCTACAAATGCACATGATGACCTCGGAAGCATTTCCGTTCCCGATTTTAGGACTGGTACATATCCGTAATCAGGTCAAGCAATACCGTAAAGTCGGTGTAAATGAGACTTTAACCCTGTCATGCAAATTTGGTGAATTACAGCCCCATGACAAAGGCGTTCAGTTTGATTTTATTACCACAGTCAAAGTGGGCAATGAAGTTGTCGTTGAGGCATTAACTACATATCTTTCACGTCAAAAGACTGATGTTAAAGCGGCTGTTAAACCGGCAGAAAGTAAAGCGCCAGACTATAAGCTAAATACTGAATGGAAAATTTCAGAAAATACCGGCCGCCGTTATGCCATGACTTCAGGTGATTTTAATCTGATTCATATTCATGCTGTTACAGCGAAGGCTTTTGGTTTTAAACAGGCGATTGCACATGGTATGTGGAGCAAAGCCAAAGCGCTGGCTAATCTGTTATTGCCGGATGCGTATGAAGCCGATGTCTGGTTCAAGCTACCGATGTACTTGCCTTCTAAAGTTGAGTTTCTAACGGCTCAAGCAGCGAATGATACAGATTTCCTGATCCGGAATAGCAAAAACCAGAAGCCGCATGTGACCGGCCATGTAAAAGCGATTTAAATCTAAATCAAAAGCCTAAACTCGATTTAGGCTTTTTCATTTTAAGGGATCAAAATTCTATGGATAGAATGATGCAGCCAATCAAAGATTATCTGTTTGCTGATCAGCATAATTATCAGGGCGATGTTGATACACGTTTTCGCGACCTTGCTCGTCAGTTTAGCCGCTTACAGGATGCACGTACTAATCAGGGTGGTGCAGCACTTGTCGTATATTTTCAGGGACAAAAAGTTGTCGATATTTATACCGGAAAGAAGTCTGCCACAGAAAACTGGCAGCCCGATACCATGTCACTATGCTATTCCACTGGCAAAGGTGTACTGGCGACATTGGCACACATTCTGGTCAGTAAAGGTTATCTGGACTATGACAGATCAGTTGCAGAATACTGGCCTGAATTTGCCCAGAAAGGTAAACGGTCGATTACTTTGGCACATATGCTGAGCCATCAAAGTGGTTTGTTTGATATCCGTAATATCATTGATGATGCCACTGAAATGGCTGACTGGTCACACATGCTGGAGCGGATCGCGGCAGCTGAACCACGTTTTCAGACCACGACTGATGCCGCTTATCAACCTTTGACTTTTGGCTGGCAGGTGGGTGGAGTACTGGAAAAGGCAACCGGTAAATCATTAGGCCAATTAATGCAGGAATATTTAGTTCAGCCTCTGCAATTAAATGGTGCCTATTTTAGTGTGCCGCTGGATGAACTGCCTCGAGTTGCGCGACCGATCTTTAAAGCAAAATCTGCATCTCAATCTTCTAAAGGCAAAAGAGTAGTTACACGCAAACCCGGTTTAATGGAGCGTGCTCTGGTCTGGAGTGGTCAGAGTCCACAAGATTTTCAGGATGGCATGATTCCTAAAGGCATGAAGAATTTTAGCTTCTTTAGTGATGAGGGATTACAGGCGATTATTCCTTCAGCTAATGGCGTCTTTACTGCAGACAGTCTGGCAAAAATCTATGCGATGTTGGCCAATCACGGTGCTTGGCAAGGCCAGCAGTTGATTTCACCTCCAGTATTCCAGCGACTAAGCCAGGTGCAATATACCCGTCGTGATCGGGTGATGCCTGTACCCATGCACTGGCGTCTGGGTTATCACCGTATATTGACCTTGGGTAAAGCCTCTACAGGTTTTGGTCATATGGGTTTTAACGGTTCTGGTGCCTGGTGTGATCCGGAACGCGAATTAAGTTTTGCCTATACCCATAACTTCCCAACAGGTTCATTAACTGGAGATTACCGTCTTTGGGGGCTGACGCAGGAAACTTTACGCTGTGCTGATGCGGTATTGACAGGAAGAAAAGGCTGGCGCTAACTGAATATCCTTGATTTGGGAGTTTAGTCAGCCATTTAAAATATGCTATTTTGTGGCAAATTCCAGCGCTGCGAAATGAAACCATGAAAAAAGTAATACTGATTCCCTTAGTGGCAACCGGTGCTTTATTCGGTTGTCAGGATCAAACCCAGTCAGCTAAAAATACTGTTGTTGAAGCCAAGGCACAGATTCCAGCATGGGCGGGAGAGTATCAGGGTACAACTCCTTGCATGGGCTGCTTGTCCCGTTGTGATGATTGTCCGGGCATGGCTGTCATGCTAACTCTGCACGAAGATCAAACTTATACTTTAGAACGTGAAAGCCTGAGTGGTCATAATGAGGTGGAAACCTTTAGTGGCCCGATTCGTTTCCAAGATGATTCTCATCAGAAAATTGAGCTGGTGAATGTAGCGACTCGTAATTTACTGTATGTTGATTTGGAAGAGCATGTGCTGGAAATCCGTGAAGACAAAAGCGGTAAACGCTACCAGATGCAGAGTGATTTTATTTTAGGGCGATTCGCTTAAACAGATTCAACCCAATCCTTTATCTTTGATCAGAAATTTTTATTTCTAAGATTGTATTAATCCGCTCAAATAGAGCGAAAATCAATAGATATTTTATTTTCCAAATATACTAAAAATATCCTGATATTTCAGTCAGGCATAAAAATGGAGCAAACAGCTTCGAGATAGTTGATTTAAATCAGATTGATAGGTCTATCTCTCCAGATCATAACTGATTAATTCATTCACTATTTTATAAAAAAACAGTATGCTTAGACCTGTAAAAAGGAGCATACATGTATCAAGTACTTGCGCGAAAATACCGTCCCCGCAATTTCAACGAATTGGTCGGTCAAAACCATGTTTCACGTGCCTTAACCAGCGCACTGGAGCGTGGCCGTTTGCACCATGCCTATTTGTTTACGGGAACGCGTGGTGTTGGTAAAACCACGATTGCACGTATTTTGGCGAAGTGCTTGAACTGTGAAACCGGTATTACTTCGACTCCTTGTGAGGTATGTCCGACCTGTACCGCCGTCAATGAAGGCCGTTTTATTGACCTGATTGAGATCGATGCGGCATCACGTACCAAAGTTGAAGATACCCGTGAGCTGCTGGACAATGTCCCTTATGCGCCAACTCAGGGTCGTTTCAAGGTCTATCTGATCGATGAAGTACATATGCTGTCCACGCATTCTTTCAATGCTCTATTAAAGACACTGGAAGAACCACCGGAGCATGTCAAATTTCTGTTTGCAACCACAGATCCGCAAAAGCTGCCGATTACTGTTATTTCTCGCTGCCTGCAATTTACTTTGCGTCCATTGGCTGTTGATGAAATTACTGAACATCTGGGTAATATTCTCACCAAAGAAAGCATTCAGGCTGATCAGGATGCGATCTGGCAGATTGCCGAATCAGCACAGGGTTCGCTTCGTGATGCTTTGTCTTTAACGGATCAGGCGATTGCTTATGGTCAGGGTGCCATTCAACATCAGGATGTCAAAGACATGCTGGGCTTGATCGACCGAACCATCATTTACGATCTGATTCTGGCGATTCATCAGAATCAGAAAGCACGTGTTAGCGAATTATTATTGCAATTCCGTCAGCAGGCGCTGGATGTATCACTGGTATTAGATCAGCTGATTTCTACCCTGCATGAACTGGCTTTATTACAATATCTGCCGGATTTAAGCCTGAAATACAGTGCCGAGATCAATCAAAAGATCATGCAGTTATCGGCTTTGATTTCAGCACAAGATTTGCAACTGTATTATCAGATTGCCTGTAAAGGCCGGGCTGACCTACAGCTTGCGGTTACGCAGGAGCAAGGCTTTGAGATGACGGTGCTGCGTTTGCTAGCCTTCCGTCCGCTACAGCCCAATGAAATTCCAGCCAATACAGCTCAGATACCACAAGCTGTACCTGCTGCATCAGTTCCACAGCAACATCAGATAACGCAGCAGGAAAGTGCGCCGGTTGCTCAAGCTGCTGGAGAAGATTTTTCATTAGATGCTGGCTATGAAGACGATCAGGATAATCATCCAGTCACTGCACAGTCTGAACCATCTTCGAATGATTTTCTGGATGAAGACGAGCCAGAAACCAATTCTGAGCCTCAAGTCATACAAGCTGAATCAACTAGAGTAGAACAATCTGAGTCTGATCAGATTGTATTTGATCCAAACCTGGAAGATGGCCTGTTTGGTTTTGACGATGTTCCTGCAGAACCTGTTCCATCCAGCCCTGAAGCCAGCAGTGATGATTTTCTCTTAGAAGAATTCATTCCTGAAAATGATATTGCTGCACCAGTAGAACAAGAATCCGAGTTTAGTCTGGATGCTTTAGCTCCTGAATCAGAACAAGTGATTCATAAAGCAGATGAAAGCCAGCCAGAAATTTCTACTCAGACTGAGGTTGCATCTACTCAGATCGAAAATACAAATATTTCTACAGACCGTAATCTGATGCCTCAGGATATTCTGCAAATTCCGGTACAGGATATGCAGGGTGAATGGACGGTAGAAAAATGGGAATTCTGGTTCCGTAACAGTCAGTTATCTCCGGCAGTTCAGGAATTGGCTCAGTATGGCATCATGACTGGTCAGATTAATGCAGCATCGGTCTTTCATATTCCAGAGCGTTATCAGCCGCTTTTGTCGCAGCTACAACATCATCTGGAAGCAGCTTTGCGGGAACAATGGCCACAGACCATTTTCCAGGTGAAGTTTGAAGATGTAGAGCAGTTAACGCCATATACCATGCAGCAAGAACGTAAAGTACGCGCTTTTAAACGCGCAGAAGAGCTGCTGCATGCTGAACCGGCTGTACGTGACTTGCTGGAACAGTTTGATGGTGAATTGCACAATATTCAGCTGAAATAAAATAATTTTAGGCTGAGACAAAACGCGCTAAAGCATCCCGCATTTCAGCTGGAATCGGGGTGCTTTTTCGTGTGTAGCGATCGACAAACACATGCACAAAACTGCCTTGAGCGGCTGCCGTATCAGAATTCATTTTAAAGATTGCCAGATCATAGCTGAGAGAACTATTCCCCATTTTTTCTATGGCGACACCTACCTCAATAATTTCCGGATAAGACAGTTCCTGATTGAACTGGCATTGCGAGCTGACCACCAGTCCAATCATTGGAGAATATTTGGGATCAAATGCGGCTTCCTGAATCAAAAGGGCATTCGCGGCCGTATCAAAATAGCTGTAATAAGTGACATTATTGACATGGCCATACAGGTCATTGTCCGCCCAACGAGTCTGTATCGGCAGAAAAAATGAATAATGTTCGCGTTGTTTAAGAGCTGCTTTCATATTTTTAAATAACTTGTAGTGGCTAGATCTGCTGAGTCGAAAATAATCCTAAATCTAATAGATCGCCTGATAAATGTTGTAAGCATCTTCCAGAGTAAGTTCACGTGGATTGTTCTGTAACAGGCGGCTCTGTTTCATGGCATCTTCGGCCATGATCATTAGCATATGTTCAGGAATTCCTAACTGTTTAAGTTTCAGGGTTAAGCCACTTTTCACCAGATGATTATTAAAATGATCGATAAACAGGTCAGTCAGGCCATCATGGCAGCCTTTGCTTTGTGGATCTAACCAGCACATCAGTTCGGCATAGAGGGCTTTGGCATCCGGCGTATTAAATTTCATCACCTCAGTTAATACCAGTGCATTACTATGTCCATGCGAAATATGGAAATGTCCACCTAATGGATAAGCCAAAGCATGCACTGCACCTACTGGTGCATTGGCAAAAGCTTGACCTGCTAGCATCGAGCCGACCAGCATGTTTTGACGTGCGTCCAGATCCTGACCATCATCTAGCACACGTTGAAGATTGGCATTTAACAGTTTTAAGGCATGCTTGGCCAGCATATCGGAATAGGGATTTTTTTTGATTTTAGAAGTATAAGCTTCAATGGCATGGACCATGGCATCAATGCCGGTCGCAGCAGTAATTAAGGGCGGCAGATTTTGGGTAAAGGTTGCATCCAGAATGGCAGTATCTGCAAACAGGATCGGTGCCACAATTCCGGTTTTGGTAGTTTCACCTGTAGTGACAATTGAAATCGGAGTAACTTCAGATCCTGTACCTGCAGTGGTAGGAACCAAAATCAAGGGCAAACGGGGGCCAGTAGCCTGATTTACGCCATACAGATCAGACAAAGATTGGTGCTGTGCCGGATGACTCAAGATTGCGATCAGCTTGGCGACATCCATAGAGCTGCCACCACCAAAGCCAATCACGATATCGACATTTTCCTGTTTGGCAAAATCTGCTGCTTCAAGCACTACATGCTCAGGTGGGTCGGCCTGTACATCGGAATAAATTGCATAATCTAGTCCCGCATCTTCAATAATTTCCAGAATAGGCAGGTGTAATTGATGCTGTAGCATGCCTGGATCAGTGACCAGTAAAACACGCTGATAACGGCCCTGTTTGAGAATAGAGGATAATTCCTGAATCGTGCCGAGGCCGGCGATGATGTTGGGAACGGTTTGAAACTGAAATCGATTCATGTCTTTATCCTTTAATTTTTATCGCAAATACAAAATTATTATGGGGCGGTGATATAGGATTCATCAGGTAAATAACTTAACATAAGTATCTTGAAAATGATTAACTCTGAGGTTGTTTATGTCATCCAGAACGCCATATAAGGTGTTATGTGTTTGTTTGGGAAATATTTGTCGTTCTCCCACGGCAGAAGTGGTACTCAGACATTATTGTGATGAACAGAAACTCGATATTGTGGTCGACTCAGCAGGAACCAGTAATTACCATCCGGGGAAAGCACCTGATTTGCGTAGCCAGCAACATGCCTTAAAACGGGGTTATGATCTTTCTGGCCTGCGTGCGCGTCAACTCAAAACCCATGATTTTATTGATTATGATCTGATTCTAGCGATGGATCTGGAAAATCTGGCAGATATTCAGGCGCTCCAGCATCAGGCAGAGGCAGAATTCGGACGCCTGCGTGCCCAGGTTGCTTTAATGAGTGAACATGATCAGCACTATCCAAAACAGGCTTTGCCAGATCCATATTATGGCGGGGCAGATGGTTTTGAGCGTGTCCTGAACCAATGTGAGTCCAGCAGTCGGGCCTGGGTAGAAATTTTTAAACAACATCAAACAGAAAAGGTTTAAGTCATGCAGATTCAGACTCAGGTTCAACTTAAACCTTTTAATACGCTAAATCTCGAAGTGATTGCCGCTTACTACAGCCGGATCCAATCAACTGATGATCTGATTGCTGCACTGGAGTTTGCTGAGCAGCAACAACTGAATGTGCTGATTCTTTCTGGCGGTAGCAATATGTTATTGCCGGAACAGATTGATGCTCTCGTCCTGCATATGGATATCCAGGGCATTGAAATGCTAGAAGGAAATGAGCAGCATCAATGTCTGCGGGTAGGTGGGGGCCAAGTTTGGCATGACTTCGTACTCTGGACGACAGAACAGAAACTCTATGGTCTACAGAATCTGGCCCTGATTCCCGGACTGGTCGGCGCATCTCCAGTGCAGAATATTGGGGCATATGGTGTCGAAGTCGGCGAATTTATTCATGCGGTAGAGGTCTATGACCGTAAGCTGAAAAAATTTGATTCCATTCCTGCTTCAGACTGTCATTTTTCCTATCGTCATAGTATTTTTAAAGATGATCCAACACGTTATGTGATTACACACGTTACTTTTAAATTACTAAAACAGGCAAATCTGAAACTGAATTATGGTGATCTTAAAGCAGCGGTGGGTGATAATCTCACAGCAGAAAACTTGCAGCAGCAGGTGATCCGGATTCGTCAGAGCAAACTGCCTGATCCTAAAGAATTTCCAAACGTGGGAAGTTTCTTTAAAAATCCTATCGTAAATCAACAGGTTTTTGACCGAATTGCTGTGCATTTTTCTAATTTGCCCCATTATCCACAGGCCAATGATCAGGTTAAAATGGCGGCAGGCTGGCTGATTGATCAGGCAGGCTGGAAGGGGAAACAGCTTGGGCCAGTTGGCATGTTCCATAAACAGGCACTGGTTCTGGTGAACTATGGTCATGCTTCTCTGACGGATGTCCGTCAAGCCTATGGCGCAGTACAGCAGGCTGTCTGGGACAAATTCAAGATTATGCTCGAACCTGAACCGGTATTATTTGATTGTAAAGGCTTAATTCGATCTCATCAGGATAAATAACGTATATGAAAAACACCCATTGGATGGTCCGTTTAGTACAAATCGTCGCAGGACTGTTTGTATTTTTCGGCTGTCTGGTGATGTTGATCTATTCGCCATTTTATTCGCAGCTTGTGGTTAAGGGACTCAATCGATTTGTGTCCTTTGAAATTAACGAAGTTGCAGCACAAAGCCAGAAAATGGCTTCCTTGAGTGAAGATGATACGCTCGAACCAGGTTCTGATCAGTGGATTGCCCGTCAGGCTTATTTGCGTGTGATGGAGCAGGATATCCAGCAAAATCATTCTGCCAATCTGATGCTGATTCAGGCACGTTACAAGGTACTGCAACAGATGATTGAAGAACATCAGCGTGAACAGCAGGAAGAAAAAGCAGAACAGAACCAGCCTGCACAAGTGCCTTTATTGTCCCAGCAAGAACCTGTGGAAGCCGTTGACCCGACTCAGAAGGTCCGCGAACTGCTGGAATGGGACAGTAATGAAAACAAGGAACGGATTGAACAATATGTTGAATTCTTAACGACTCATCCTCTGGAAGATGAAGAAGCGAGTGCCGTACAGGTCACAGCGAAAGAGGAAATCAAGGAAGATCTGGCTTTACTGCAGGAACAGCAGCAACAGAAACCGGTCAATCAGTCTAAACCTTATGCCATTGTGGTCTTAGGTGGTGGTCTAACCTTGCATGAAAATGGCAAGGATATTGTGGTCAATGACTATACCCGTTTACGTCTGGAAACCACACTCGCAGTTGAAAAACAGTATCAGTTACCGATCGTATTAAGTGGTGTGGAAGCGCCGTATATGCAGCGCTGGTTACAAAATTACAATGTCGATGCCAAATTGCTTGAAGACCGCAGCATGAATACCTGTGAAAATACCCGTTTCAGCTCGTTATTATTGCAAAAAAAAGGTGGGGCACCGACTGTGATTCTGATTACTGACCGTTATCATATGCCGCGTACCCGTCGTCTGTTTGCACTGAATGGTATTCAAACCATTCCAGTGGAAGCACCGATGCCGAAGTCCTTGACCCGTTGGCGTCCAAGTCGACAAAATTATGATCATAGTCGCCGTGCCAATTATGAAATGCTGGCCACTATCCGCGATATGTGGTTTGGCTCCAGTGACTGTCGGGAGGTGCCTTAATGTCTGATATTCCGTTTTTAAATCCGACCATCCTGAAGCAGCTGGATTTACCTGTGCCAAGCAGGGAAACAACGCCACATCTTTTGCAGCCCTTAAACTTGAACAGGGATGACCAGCCGACTATTGATCTGCTGTCTTATCGCAGACTGTATGGTTTTGATTTACTGGATTGCAAGCATTGGCAGGGCTATGTACAGATGCCGCTGTTTAAATTGCATGTGCAGGTATTTACGCCAAATCTGGAAAATACCCGTTTTGACAAGATTCAGGGAACGGCCTTTCTGTTACATGGATATCTGGAACATAGCGGAATTTATCAGCCGATTGTACGTGAGTTGCTGGAACAGGGCTTTAGCGTCCTGACCTATGACCTGCCGGGGCATGGTCTCAGCGATGGTTCATCTGCCAGTATCCAGAATTTTGATCATTACCAGCAGGTTTTGCATGCGGTATATCGTTATGTGAAGCATGCCGAGCAATTACCTAAACCTTGGGTTGGCATTGGACAAAGTACCGGTGGTGCGATCTGGATGCATCATTTGCTCGAATTTGCAGAACGACGCGAAAATCCGTTTGTAGATCGCGTGCTGTTATTGTCACCGTTGATTCGTCCGGCTAAAACTGCCTGGTGGCATAATCCGCTCGGACTTGGCATTATCAGCCGGATCAAGCGTGAAGTACCGCGTCATTTCCGCCGTAATAACCATAATCCTGAATTTCTGCGTTTTATCCGCCTTAAAGATCCTTTGCAACCCCGCATGATGGGCATGGACTGGATTCTGGCGATGTCACGCTGGATGCTGGAAATGGAAGCACGTCCAGCTTGCCGAATCCCTGTCTGGTTAGCTCAAGGTGCTCAGGATCAGACAGTGGACTGGCGTTATAATATTGAATTTATCCGTCGCAAGTTCCGCCTGCAAACTTTGTTAATGCTGGAAGAAGGTTCACATCAACTGATTAATGAGCGCGCGGATATCCGTGCAGCATTAACAGGTTTAATTCCAGCCTTTTTACATGCGCATGGCAGTAAGACCTATTATTAAATTATCTTACTCCCAATTAAAAAGGCGTTTCAGTAAACGCCTTTTTCTTGTCTAATTTGACTAAGTTTTGATTCTTATAAGCTCAAAAACTTTCCAATTTGGCCATATTCCACATACGGAAATAGAAATTTTCCTCATCTTTATTTTCGCAATGTAATAATTCACCTTCTTTAAGCCAGAAATGAATCTGGGCAAAGTTCTTGATTTCATGATTGCTGATTCGCTGTGCCAGATGATGCGGTTTAATAGCAGAAGGATGTTTTAAACCTGCTGAAGCGATTAGCTCAGACAGGGCATGCATTGTATTTTTATGGAAATAAAACACTCGCTCGGCCTTAGTCGGGACATGCAGGGCTTTTTGACGCTCTTTATCTTGAGTAGTGACTCCCACAGGGCATTGATTGGTATGACAACTTTGAGCCTGGATACATCCGACTGCAAACATGAATCCGCGCGCTGAATTAACCCAGTCAGCCCCAAGTGCCATGGTACTAGCAATATCAAAGGCACTGATAATTTTCCCGCTTGCACCAATTTTAATCTTGTCTCTCAATCCTGCACCGACCAAGGTATTGTGCACAAACAAAAGACCTTCTCTTAAAGGAGTACCCATATAGTCAATCAATTCAATTGGTGCAGCACCGGTACCGCCCTCAGATCCATCTACCACAATAAAATCAGGATAAATTTTGGTATGTAGCATGGCTTTCACCATACTCATAAATTGCCAAGGTTGACCCAGACAAAGCTTGAATCCGACTGGCTTACCTTCAGAAAGCTCACGTAGTTGTTGAATGAAATTCATCATTTCAATCGGGGTTTTAAACGCCGGATGTCCAGAAGGTGAGACACAGTCATGTTCACGGCTAATCCCGCGAATCTGAGCAATTTCTTCTGAAATCTTGGCTTTAGGTAAAATCCCCCCATGTCCAGGCTTGGCACCTTGTGAAAGCTTGATTTCAATCATCTTTACCTGAGGAAGTTTGGCTTTTTCTGCAAATTTTACCGGATCAAACTGACCTTCTAAGGTCCGACAACCAAAATAGCCGCTACCAATTTCCCAGACAATGTCACCGCCATGTTCCAGATGATAAGGGCTGATACTACCTTCACCGGTATCATGAAAGAATTTGCCTTTTTGCGCACCAAGATTCAAAGCCCGAACCGCATTGGCACTTAAACTCCCGAAACTCATAGCCGAGATATTCAAAATAGAAGCAGAATAAGGCTGGGTACATTGCTCATTGCCGATCAGAATACGAAAGGTTTCTGGATCAGCAGGTCGGCAAGGGGTGAGGGAATGGCTAATAAACTTATAGTTTTCTTCATAGACATTCATGATTGAGCCGAAGGGCTTATCTGAATTTTCATTTTTGGCCCGTTGATACACCAGACTACGCTGCATACGTGAAAATGGCAAAGCATCCCGATCTGCTTCGATAAAATACTGACGAATTTCGGGGCGGAATTCTTCAAAGATAAAACGGAAGTGGCCCATAATCGGATAATTTTTTAAGATTGAATGTCTGTTCTGCAAGACGTCATATAGGCCTAGCAGGCTCAGCAGAATACTAACGATCCATAGTGTATTCACTAAGGTTGCCGGCATAAAATAATAAATATAGCGCGGCTCATAACCGATATGAAAAATCGTAAAAATAACGGCGATGGTGATGCAGGCAAACCAGACCGAATGCCGTGAAAAGAAAGTATTAAGTAATTTGTGTCGTACTAATTGCGCAGGGTTAGCCATTATGAAATTAAATCCCTATTTCCACTACGATAGCGTTTAATAATGTGCAGAGCTCCCTGGCTTATACAAGCATAGAATTGTTTTTTAATTTTATAAACTTGCTGAAAATGGGGCGTAGGCCGCTATACCTGACTTCTAGATAGATAATAAATTTTCCAAATAATCTTCTATGGAAAAATTGTGCAAAAGGCATGCATTCTTTTTATTTCAAAAACAGGCTTAAGCGTTTTATAGTGATTTTACCCCCACAGTAGGAGTGTAAATTATGACAAAAAAATCGATCCGTTTTAATAATGCAGAGCTGGCTTGCTCATGCTGCCGTACTCTTTAATTTCTAATGTGACACATCCGGTCTGTTTTCTGGGGCAAGAGGAAAGCAGACTGGCTCAGTAGCAGACCACCAGAGCAATAATAAAAATAAAATGATAAATTGATCAGGTCCCCAAAATGGGGACTTTTTTATTCTTTGGAAGAGACTGAATCAGTTTCATTCACTTGGTAAACAGCATCTGCCACTATTTTTGGTTCGATATTTTTGATTTTATTGCCAAAACTTCGTAACCACCAAACCAGTTGTGAGGTAAAAGGCACAGTTGCGCTAATCAGGGCTATGCCATTTTCAATTTTTTCAATTTTTTGATCTTTGCTGAGCTGACTTTCTTCAAAATAGTGCGCATCAGATTCAGGCATGCTCAGTTGAAGCAATACATTTTCCGTTGGCTGGTTAAAATCGACCCGGAATCCTAAAGCGCCAGATTCAATATATTCATCAATATCAAAATTTACCGGGTGTAGGGCACGAGAATTCAGCACCTCTGCTGATTTAAAACGGTGCAGGGCAAAGGTCTGAATATCCGATTTATCATGACGGGTACAGACCAGATAGATAATTGAACCTTTTTGCACTAATGCCAGCGGATTTAAAATATAGGTTTTCTCTTCGCCATTATGACCACGACCCTGATAAACACATTCCAGCTGTTTGTCCTGTAACAGGCCTTCGTAAATCGCCTGTTGGGCCGTTTTATCAACGACAGGCGGAATAAGCGGTTGGGTAGCTGGCACGATTCTGACCCGGTTAATCCATTGTCGTACGTTATTTTGTGAAGACAGGCTGCGTCGAGCCAGATCAAACCAGGGATTCATTTCTTCAATCAGACTAGGTGGCAGTAGGTGTTTGAGATGTTCTTCCACCATCATAAAAGTCACCGCCTGTGAACTGGTCATATGCGGCAAGCTTTGAATAGGGGCATCTGAACGCCAGCGCCAGCCTTGTGGTGTGGTTTTACTGCTCTCAATCGGAAAACGCTGGGCAATCTGATTCAGGTCACGCTGAATGGTGCGTAAACTGATCTCGATCCCTTCGCGATTCAGGATTTCCTGGAGTTCACGGGTTCCCATCCATTTGCCGGTAGAAAGACGCGACAAGATTTGCCATTGGCGGTAAAGGCTATTGGAGGTTTCTTTTTCTTGTGCTGACATAATGTATTTTTACTGGCAATCAGTGGAAACAAATTAAATATGAGCTTACCACAATAAGAAATCTGAATTTTTTTCGCAAGTTATTCTGCGCAACAATTGACCTACAATCCGTAAACATCTTGGCGAAAAATGATATTGAGTGAATAGGCACTTTACTGGGTTAATACAGACTTCGAAACGGATGTCATGGCATGGATATTGCTTTGATTTTATTATAATAGATTACAATGAAGAGGTTTGTATGCTAAAAGAAAGCCAGGATACAAATACTATTACAACAGTAGAAAATCATACTGCAGCAGATTTAAGCAAAAATTTTACAGATACTACAGCACTTAATATTTCAATCAAGCACAGTCCGCATTTTTTATACCAAGAGATTTCTTCGAAATTTTTCAATGAAATGCGTGATCATCAGGTAATACACAGTCAGGCAGGTCAACGAATTGAAGAATGGCTGTCACAGCATACACTAGATGAACTGAATCAGCTAAATGAAGTAGCAAAAGAACATTTTCTTTATGACGGTATTACGTTTACCGTGTATGGAGATGAGCAAGGCACTGAGCGGACTATTCCTTTTGATGTAATCCCACGGGTGATTGCCCGTAAACAGTGGAATATGGTGGCACTCGGTTCAGCACAGCGTGTTCAAGCCTTAAACCTGTTTCTGCATGATATTTATCATCAGCAGGATATTCTTAAAGCCAATATTGTCCCTGAGCTTCAGGTGCTCACCCATGAAGCGTATCAGCCACATATGTACCAGCATCATTTGAAAGGCAGTATCTATAGCCAGATTAGCGGGATTGATATTATCCGAGATTCCAAAGGTGAATTTTATGTACTGGAAGATAACCTGAGAACGCCATCTGGGGTGTCTTATATGCTGGAATGCCGCAAGATCAGCCAGAAGTTAATGCCAAAAGTGTTTGAGCAATCCAATATTGCCGGTATTGAACAATATCCAAAACTCTTAAAAGAAATTCTGGCGGAAAATGCTTATACCGATAATCCATTCATTGTAGTTTTGACCCCGGGTCGTTTCAATAGTGCATACTATGAACACGCTTGCCTTGCAAGGGAGATGAATGTGCCTTTAGTGACATCACGTGATCTTTTTGTTGAGAACTCGAAGGTTTATGTAAAAACAATACGTGGGCGTCAACAGGTTGATGTTATTTATAGAAGAGTCGACGACGCCTATCTTGATCCACTGTGCTTTAAACCAGACAGTACTTTGGGTGTTCCGGGCTTAATGTCCGCATATTTACAGCACAATGTTGTAATCGCAAATGCCCCGGGTACAGGTGTGGCAGATGATAAATCGATTTATCCTTATGTCGATAAAATGATTCATTTTTATTTGGGTGAAAAACCGATTTTAAATAATGTTCCAACCTACCAATGCCGTAATCCGGAAGATCTGGACTATGTGTTGACAAATTTGGATCAGCTGGTCGTCAAGGAAGCACAAGGTTCTGGCGGTTACGGCATGCTGATTGGGCCACAAGCCTCTCAACAGCATATTGATATTTTCAGAGATAAAATTTTAGCTGCGCCGCATTTATATATTGCGCAGCCAACTTTGAATTTGTCGGTCAGTCCGACTTTAAGCAATTTTGGTATTGCTGAACGACATATTGATCTGCGTCCTTTTGTCTTGAGCTCACCTTACCGCACTGAAATTGTGCCAGGTGGTCTGACCCGGGTAGCCATGCAGGCAGGCTCACTGGTGGTCAACTCATCGCAAGGTGGCGGGATCAAAGATACTTGGGTAGTCGACAACTTACATTCATAACATTCCAAAGAAGGATAACGTCATGGTTTTGTTAAATACCAATGCGCAACATATTTTTTGGTTAGGCCGTTATTTATCTCGTACCCAGTTTTTATGTTCGCATTTTCCATTTTTAGATGATGAAGCCGCTGTGGCTTATGCACATGCTTTCTGTTTGCCTGCGTTTGATGCCAGTTCATTAAATGAGCTGGTTCTGGATAGTACCCAACCGACTTCATTTACCCAACAGTTTCAGGTGGCAAAAGACAATATTCAGGAATTACGCGGTGTATTGTCTGGCAAAGCCTATTCCGAACTACTGAAACTGATTAAAACTGCGGATCAGAATGCCGGTTATATCTGCGATGTCGTGACAGATTGTGCCGAAATTCTAGAAGCAGAATCATCAGATGTATTTCTATTTTTCAGTCTGGGCCAATGTTTGGAACAGCTAGATCAGCAGTTACGTCTCGGTGAGGATACTACCCGTACCTTATGTAAAATCGATTATATTGTGGATACACTCTGTGAGATTGGTTGGGGCAGTGTAAAACAATACTGGACACAGTTACGTGCCGCACCTGATCTGAAGCAGTTTTACCAGTTTAGTGATCATATTCATCGCTTGTTCGAGGCTGATGTATGAAATTGATGGTGAATCACCAAACGCAATACACGTACACAGCCGAGGTGAGGAACAGTATTCAGTACATCAAAATGATGCCTTCCACCAATGAACATCAGAAGGTGCATTATTGGGATGTCAGTGTACCGGGTCAGAAAGTGATTCGGCATGATGCCTTTAAAAATCTCTGGATGACCAGTACACAGCGTGAATCCTATCATAGCCTGATGATCATGGCACAAGGCATCGTTGAGCTAAATCTCGCGCATGAGCAGGGCTTAAATGATTCCTTAAATCCATATCTATTTTTACAGCCGACTGAAGCAACAAAATGCAATGCAGAGATGAAGGATTTTGCAGATCGTCATGTTCCAGCATTAACTCGTAAACATTTAATCGGCTTGGCTCAAGCCGTACTCGAACACGTTCCTTATATATCAAATAGTACTACGGTACAGGGGTCTGCTATTGATGCTTTTGAAGCACGTCAGGGCGTCTGTCAGGATCACAGTCATATTTTTATCGCCATGTGTAAACATTTAGGTTTACCATCACGTTATATATCAGGTTATCTTTATGCACAGAATGCCTCACATCTGGCGAGTCATGCTTGGGCTGAGGTATTTATTGAACAGGCATGGTACTGTTTTGATGTGAGTAACCTGTTATTTACGCCTAGTGCGCATGTCTATGTTGCGGTGGGGCGCGACTATTGGGATGTTGCACCAGTACGTGGTGTAAGAGAAGAAGGCGGTGTGGAATCCATGTATTCCATCGTCCAGGTACTAGGATGTTAATTCATTAATAAGGACAAAAAATGACGTATTGTTGTGCCCTTCGTTTAGAGCAAGGTATGCTATTTATCAGTGATACACGTACCAATGCTGGTGTGGATCACATTTCGGTATTTCGAAAATTATATACCTTTGGGGTAGATGGGGAGCGCGTTATCGTACTCCAGGCTTCCGGAAACCTGGCAACAACACAGGCGGTAATCGGACATATCAGAAATCAGCTGGAACTCAGGCAGGAACCGAATATCCTGAGTTTACCGACCATGTTTGATGTTGCGGAACTGGTGGGTAATACACTCAAAAAAGTGATTGCCAATGTCACGGATGATAGTTTAGAACAAAGTACTTACTATTGTAATTTCCTGGTCGGCGGCCAGATTAAAAATCAGGAAATGCAGCTCTATCATATCTACCCGCAAGGCAATTTTATTTGCGCGACACGAGATACGCCATATTTCCAGATTGGTGAAAGCAAATACGGTAAGCCGATTCTGGATCGTGCCTTGACCTATGATATGCCACTCGATGAAGCATTACGTTGTTCTTTGATTTCTTTTGCTTCTACCTTACGTTCAAATGTATCTGTCGGTATGCCACTGGATGTACTTGTCTATAAAAAAGACAGCTTAATGATGCCGAAAGGTAAACGTATTGCTGAAGACGATGAATATTTTACGGATATCAGTCGGCAATGGTCAGAAACTTTAAAGAAAGGCCTGGCTGAATTACCCACCCCATCGAATGATTATTTCTTATAATATTTATAGAAATAAAAATAAGTTTTTCTTATAAGAATTAGTAAAAATTGACTGCTTAGTGTACAGTGCTAACTTCTATACGATATTGCATAGATAAGAATAGAGGTTAGCCGCATGTACCAATTTTGTTACGCCAGTGAAAGTACCTCGTCCAAAGCCGACTTACTTCAAGATTTAACGGATATCCTTAAAGAAGCACATGATTTTAATCATTCTAATCAAATAACAGGGGTGCTTTATTTTGCTGATGGACATTTTTTCCAGTGCCTGGAAGGGGAATGTCTGGTTTTAAAAGCTTTACTGACAGAGAGACTGTCTAAAGATCCACGCCATAAAAATATTAAACTATTTGAAACCAAAGAGATTGAGCAGCGTACTTTTGGCGACTGGTCAATGAAATATATTTCTAAACGTAGTTCTATTCAACAATTCTGCCAAGAAATGGGATTTGAGGTTTTTACGCCTAATGATTTTAACCAGGAACAAGTAGATGCTTTATTATTTGAACTGTCATTAATCGAAAATGAAGAGCAAAAATCAGCTTGAATGCTGACAATATAAAAAAGCCCAACATGAGTTGGGCTTTTTTATTTTTAAATAGTTTTTCTTTAAACTAGTTTGCGTACCGGGCGGGCAGACATACGGCAAAGCAATTCATAACCAATGGTGCCATTGGCTTCAGCCACATCATCGACCAGACGGGATTTGCCCCATAGTTCGACTTCAGTACCCAATTCCAGATTGAGACCAGTTGCATCAATGGCAATCATGTCCATTGCCACACGGCCAATCACACGGGTTTGCTGACCATTAATCGCTACATGGTTCTGTTTTGGGAAAGCACGTGGATAACCGTCACCATAACCGATAGAAACAATGGCCAAGGTCATGTCTTTGTCAGCAGTAAAAGTTGAACCATAACCGACATGTTCACCAGGTTTGATATTATTCAATGCAATCACTTCAGCGGTAAAAGTCATGACTGGTTTTAGATCTAGATCATGTACAGTCTTGTCTGCAAATGGAGTCGCGCCGTAGAGCATGATGCCCGGACGAACAAAGTCAAAATGCAATTCTGGATATTTATAGATCGCAGCTGAGTTACAGCAAGAACCCATTAAAGGTGCGCAGTCATTCTTCACTTCCAAGAACTGCTGGATTTGCTGTTCATTGAGAGGATGTTCCGCATCAGCATTGGCAAAGTGCATCGCCAGCACGCAGGTAAAACCTTCTGCTTTTAATTGATTGATCACATCTTTAATCACATCAATTTTAAAACCAAGACGGTTCATACCGCTGTTGAGTTTTACCCAAACTTTTAGGCCTTTCGCAATATAGGCTTCTTTATTTGCCAGTAACCAGTCCAGTTGTGGCTGATGATGCACAATGACTTCAATATTCTGATCGATCACAACCTGCATTTCATCTGCAGAGAAAATGCCTTCGATTAGGGTAATGGGTTGCTGGTAGCCGAGTTCACGAATTTCCAGGGCTTCTTCCAGACAGGCGACACCAAAGGCATCACTATCTTTTAAGGCTGCTAAGCAGTCTTTAATTCCATGTCCGTAAGCATTGGCTTTGACCATGCTGACGATTTTAGCGGTTGGGGCAAGTTGTTTGACACGGTTTAAATTATATTGCAGTGCTTCACTGTCAATATAAACTGTAGCTTGGCGCACCCTAGATACTCCTGCGGGATGACAAAAATAATATCGTGTGGAACACACAAAACAGGGAGAGAAATAACAGGATTGTGAAAACAAAAGCGGTCATTTCAAAATTGTGAATATTGTAGACCTATCTACTATAAATGGACATGCTCATTTATATAATTTCATGCACAGCAAGCATTCTAAATAAAAAAGAGACCATTTCGGCCTCTTTTCTACACTCAGATCAAACTTGAATACTTACTCTTCATCATCATACTGGGCATAGAACTCAGGAGAGAGGTTACTGAAACGGGTATATTGACCTTCAAATGCCAGACGTACGGTACCAATTGGACCATTACGCTGTTTACCGATAATAATCTCGGCAGTGCCGGCTTCTTTCGATTCCTTGTTATAAACCTCGTCACGGTAAATAAACATGATCAAGTCGGCATCCTGTTCGATCGCACCAGATTCACGAAGGTCAGACATCACCGGGCGTTTGTTGGGACGGTTTTCTAGAGAACGGTTCAACTGTGATAAGGCAATGACTGGACATTGCATCTCTTTGGCCAAGGCTTTTAAGCTTCGAGAAATTTCCGAGATCTCGCCTACACGGTTATCACCCATACCCGGTACTTTCATCAATTGAAGATAATCGACCATGATACAACCGAGCTTACCGCCATGCATTTTGGCAATACGACGCGCACGCGCACGAACCTCAGTCGGTGGTAGTGCAGAGGAATCATCGATATAAAGATGCTTTTCCTGTAAATGCACAATGGTACTAGTCACTTTTGACCATTCATCGCTGTCCATTTTACCAGCACGTAAGTGACCTTGATGTACACGGCCGAAAGAGGAAATCAAACGCATCGCAATCGAATCCGCTGGCATTTCCATCGAATAGACCAGCGCAGGAAGGTTGTTGTTAAACAGCACACTTTCGACCAGGTTCATGGCAAAGGTGGTTTTACCCATAGAGGGACGGGCTGCGACAATAATTAAATCGCCGGCCTGCATACCGGAAGTTTTGTTGTCTAGTTCCACGAAACCGGTGGTCAGACCGGTAATTGAACCTTCTAATTGGGACAGTTCATTCAACTTGTCGAACACGTCAGCTACAACGGTATTAATCGCTTTTGGACCTTGAGCCTTGGCATTGTTATTATGTTGTTCGGCAATCGAGAAAATATTAGTTTCAGCCAGATCCAGAATTTCACTCACCGGACGGCCTTTAGTGTCATAGGCATTCTGTAAAATTTCAGAGCTGACCTTGATCATGCTACGTAAAGTAGAGAACTCTTTAATTTTTCCGGCATAGGTTTCCAGGTTATAGAAACTCGAAGGCGAATCAGCCATCAGCTGCATTAAATATTCTTCACCACCGACCGCATCGAGTAAGTTCTGCTTGATCAGCCAGTCATGAACCAGTACTGCATCATAAGGCGAGTTTTCTTTAGAAAGCTGTTCAATGGCACGGAAGATATATTTATGCCGGGTCGCATAAAAATCATTTTCGGTAAGTACATCGCCGACTTGTTCAAAAGATTCAGCCACAGTCATAAGGGCAGCAAGTACAGCCTGTTCAATCGCTAAATTGTGCGGGGGAGTACGGAACTCCTTAAGTTGGGTATCAGCAACAATTTCTGGTTTAGCGGTAGGTGCCTTTTTGCTGGCATTCGCCTGTGACATATAAATCCCTGATTTTAAATACAATGGTTAAATATTGTCGGAGATGAATAAGGTTTATTCACTACGAGATGAAATGATACGCGGTCTGAACCAAAATGCGAAGTGCAATTTTTTGTGAACGCGAAGAATAAATTGAATTTTCTACTGTTGAGCAGATTATATTTTTTAGAGATAAAAAAAGAGCATGCCAAAGCATGCCCTTTTTTCGGTGAGAAATTACTCAGCTACGATAGTAACCAGAACTTCTGCAGCAACATCATGGTGCAATTGGATTGCGATGTTGAATTCACCAGTGTTGCGAAGTGCGCCATTTGGAAGACGAACTTCAGCACGGTCAACTGTAAGACCAGCATTTGTCAACGCGTCAGCGATGTCACGAGTACCGATTGAACCGAACAGTTTACCTTCATCACCAGCTTTCGCAGTGATTACGATGTTTACTTCGTTCAATTGGTCAGCACGTGCTTGAGCAGCAGCTAATACTTCAGCTTCTTGTTTCTCAAGTTCAGCACGACGAGCTTCAAAAGCAGCAGTGTTAGCTTCAGTAGCTGCAACTGCTTTACCTTGAGGGATCAAGTAGTTACGGCCGTAACCAGCTTTAACTGAAACTTTATCACCAAGTTTACCAAGGTTTTTAATGCGTTGTAATAAGATAATATCCACAGCTCAACCTCACTTATGATTGTCAGTGTAAGGGATCAAAGACAAGTAGCGAGCTTGTTTGATAGCAAGTGCTAGCTGACGTTGGTAACGAGCTTTAGTACCTGTAATACGGCTAGGAACAATCTTGCCGTTTTCAGTGATGTACTGTTTTAAAGTGTCGATATCTTTGTAGTCGATGTACGTAACGTTCTCAGCTGTAAAGCGGCAGAACTTGCGACGACGGTAAAAACGTGCCATGTTAGGTTCTCCTTATGCTTCAGCAGAGTCTTGAGCTTGTTGTGCTTCTTCACGTTGAGCTTTACGCGCACGTTTTTCTTCAGCACTCTTAGCCAATAGTGACTCTTCAGTGATAGCGTTTTCACGACGGATGATAAGGCTACGAATGATTGCATCGTTATAACGGAACAATTCTTCTAGCTCATCAAGAGTAGTTTGACCACACTCAACATTCATCAGAATGTAGTGAGCTTTGTGGATCTTGTTGATTGGGTAAGCCAATTGACGACGGCCCCAGTCTTCAAGACGGTGGATTTGACCTTCAGCTTCTTTGATGTGAGTCAGGTAACGTTCTACCATACCCACAACTTGATCGCTTTGGTCTGGATGTACCAATAGTACGATTTCGTAGTGACGCATTGTCAGCTCCTTACGGTTTAAACAGCCCCAATTTAAGTGAAATTGAAGCAAGGAGTCACAACCTTGGTTGTGTCGCATAATATGCGAAGCGTGAAGTTTAGTGGTTTTGGGGCTGAAATACAAGCAAATCTTGCCAGATGATGAATGTTTAAGTAGGTATGGAAGCAAATAAAAATTTACAAGAGGGAAATTTCTAGAAGAAACACAGTTACTTTAAGTAAGCTTGAAAGGAATTAGGTATTTAGCAGGAGAAATAAAAAAGATAGAGTAAAACTCTATCTTCTTAAAAGAATATGATTGGATTCTGCGGGGCAGTAGAAGTAAAACTGAAAATAATACTGATCACGGTAATTAGTTTGACCGAGAACATGAAATACTGTTTTGCCCATGCCTGATTATCTTCAGCTTTAAAGCCCTGAATACTGAGATAGATCCAGTAAAGCGTCATCAGATTTAATACCACCAGATAGATCCAGTTTGCATAACCATAAACAAATAAAGCATTCATGGTAATTCCGAACAATATCACGTAGATCAAAGATTCGATCTTGGTACGTCGAATTGAACGGGCGACAGGCAGAATTGGAATGCCTGCATTTTTGTAATCTTCAAAACGATAGACTGCAATTCCCCATGAATGGGGCATTTGCCAGAGTGCATACCCTAGAAAAATTAAAAGGGCACCCAGGTCAAACTGGCTTGCAACTGCGGTATAACCGATCACAGGCGGTGCTGCACCAGAAATACTGCCTACCAGTGTTTGGTGAATAGTTGTTCGTTTTGTCCATAAGCTGTAAAAACCAACGTATACGACAAAACCAATAACTGCGAATAGGAAAGCGTATGCATTTACCCAGAACCATAAAAAGCCAAAACCGATCACACCCAGTACAAAAGCAAAGGTGAGAGCAACAGGTACAGAAATAGTTTTTTTGACAAGTGCGCGATTTTGCGTGCGCTGCATTTTTTGGTCGATGTCCTGATCAATAACGTTATTGACCACGCATCCTGATGCCACTACGAGAGTAGTACCAATAAGAGTAAGAAGCAGGAGAAGGAAATCTACAGAACCTTGAGTGGCTACGAAGTAGCCACCCAAAGTGGTAACAAAGTTACCGAAGAGAATTCCTGGCTTAGTCAGGAATAAATACTTTTTCAGCATGACAACCAGTTTAGATCATCATGTTGTAGTGTAGGTAGTTCATGATCCATACAGAACCCACTAAAAGAATAGCGATGGTTAAGATGGTATACACAAATGCAATTACGTTCCAGCGTTGCTCTGAAGAAGAGTTCATGTGCAAGAAGTAAATTAATTGCACAAGAATCTGAGCGACTGCAGTAATTGCAATAGCAGTAATCAAGATACCGCGGCTAAAACCACCTGCCATGACCATACCGAATGGAATTACAGTAAGGACAACAGACAGGATGAAGCCAACAGTATATTGCTTCATGTTACCGTGTGATTCGCCAGCAGCGTTATGATCATGACTCATTATAGAACTCCCATCAAGTAAACTACGCTGAATACACAGATCCATACGATGTCAAGGAAGTGCCAGAACAAGCTTAGGCACGCAAGACGACGAGTGTTAGGCAGAGTCAAACCATATTTCTTGATTTGAATCATTAACACGATCATCCATACCAAACCTGAAGTCACGTGGATACCGTGCGTACCTACCAGCGTAAAGAACGAAGACAGGAACGCAGAAGTGCTAGGGCCATGACCAGCATGAACTAAATGATTGAACTCATAAAGTTCCATACCGATGAAGGCAGCACCAAATAACCAAGTGATCGCTAACCAGGTAAGAACCTGACTAACGTTTTTCTTGTAGGCAGCTAGAACGGCAAAACCAAAAGTTACGGAAGAGATCAAAAGGGCAAACGTTTCAGTTAAAACGAAGCCTAATGAATCACCAAACAGATCACGCGCGCTTGGAGTGCCTAATGGAACGTGGCTACTTAAAACAGCGAATGCAATGAAGAGTGTACCGAAAAGGATAAGGTCACTCATCAAGTAAGTCCAGAAACCAAAGACAGTGATGTCAGTATCATCGTGATGATGATGCTCATCGTGTCCGTGGTTATCGTGATGAAGTACTTCAGCCATGGTCTTAGTCCTTCTTCAAGTGTTTTTCAAGGATCGCATAACGTTCACCTTCAATACGCTCAACTTCAGCAGCAGGAACATAGTAATCCACTTTCTTGGTGAAAGAAGACACGATGAAGCTGATGATAGCTGCTACGAAAGTAACCGCTACTAACCACCAGATGTGCCAGATTAACGCGAAGCCCATAACAGTAATGAACATTGCGATAATGAAACCAGCAGCACGGTTAGTCGGCATATGGATATCTTCGTACTTCGTAGGTTTTGCATAAGCAACACCGTTTTCTTTCTCGACCCAGAAAGTATCAATACCATTGATCTTTGGAAGATGAGCAAAGTTATAGAACGGAGCAGGAGAAGATGTAGACCATTCAAGTGTACGACCATCCCATGGATCGCCAGTCAAATCTAGACGTTGATCGCGTTGTAGGAAACCAACAACGATTTGCATGATGAAACATACAATACCAAGTGCTACAAGAACTGCACCGAACATTGCGATGTTTACATACGGATCCCAGTCTGGGTTATCAAATGTATTCAGACGACGAGTCATACCCATGAAACCAAGGATATAAAGTGGCATGAATGCAAAGTAGAAACCGAAGAACCAGAACCAGAATGCTGCTTTACCCCAAGTCTCATTCAGTCTCCAACCAAACATTTTCGGCCAGTAGAAGATGATACCCGCGAACATCGCGAATACTACACCACCAATAATTACGTTATGGAAGTGAGCGATCAGGAATAAAGAGTTATGTACCAGGAAGTCCGCTGGTGGAACTGCCATCAATACACCTGTTAAACCACCGATACCAAAAGTCACAAGGAAGCCAAGTGTCCATAGCATTGGGGTAGTGTAAACGATACGACCCTTGTACATGGTGAACAACCAAGAGAAGATTTTCACACCAGTAGGAATCGCAATAATCATGGTCATGATACCGAAGAACGCGTTAACGTTGGCACCTGCACCCATGGTAAAGAAGTGGTGAACCCATACAACGAATGACAATACTGTAATTGCAACTGTTGCATACACCATTGATTTATAACCGAACAATGCTTTACGAGCGAAAGTCGATACAACTTCAGAGTAAATACCAAATGCTGGCAATACCAGAATGTATACTTCTGGGTGACCCCAAGTCCAAATCAAGTTCACATAAAGCATTGGGCTACCGCCTAGCTCGTTTGTGAAGAAGTGGAAGCCGAAGTAACGGTCAAGAGACAGCATTGCAATAGTAGCAGTCAACACTGGGAATGCTGCGATAATCAATACTGCTGTACATAAAGATGTCCAGGTAAAGATTGGCATTTCCATCAGTTTCATGCCAGGCGCACGCATTTTGATGATGGTAACGAAGAAGTTAACACCCGTTAATAGCGTACCCAGACCTGAAATCTGCAGTGCCCAGATGTAGTAATCCACACCGACGCCAGGAGAGTATTCAATGCCTGATAGTGGAGGATAAGCCATCCAACCAGTCGCAGCGAATTCACCAATCGCAAGTGAAGCCATCATCAGACCCGCAGCACCAGCGAACAGCCAGAAGCTTAAAGAGTTCAATAATGGGAATGCAACGTCACGTGCACCGATTTGAAGCGGTACAGAGATGTTCATTAAGCCAACAACAAGACCCATTGCCACGAAGAAGATCATGATCACACCGTGTGCGGTGAAGATCTGGTCATAGTGTTCTGGGTGCAAGTAGCCTTCGCCGCCACCTTTTGCAAGGAACTGCTGAAGACGCATCATAATCGCATCGGCGAAACCACGTACCAGCATGATCACTGATACAAAGATATACATGATACCAATTTTTTTATGGTCTACAGATGTGAACCATTCGTTCCACAGGTAGCCCCATTTTTTGAAGTAGGTAATACCTGCAACAACTGCGATACCACCTAAGATCATCATTGCAACAGTTACCAGTACGATTGGATCGTACGGAATTGCATCTGGACCTAACTTACCTAAGAAGCTCATGAATTATTCTCCTTGAGAAGCAGTCGCATGTTCAACATCTACATGTGCTTCAGAAGCAGCTGCTTCCTGGTGAGCAACAGAAGACGCTGAGTGATCAGCACCGTGATAGTTACTCATGTAGTTATTGATCACAGATTCAAACAAACCTTGCTCAACAGAAGAGTAGTAAGTCACTGGATGTGGCTTAGTTGGGTAAGGCTTCATTGCTTCAGCAGCAGCCTTCTCTTCAGGAGTCGTAGCTTTTGCAATAATCGCTTCGATTTGGTGTTTACCACGGTTACCGTCACGCAAGCTTGCAAATTCAGCTTGGTCTAAAACAGTTTTTTGAACTGCTTCTGGATTTACTGAAGTACCGTTACCTGCTTTAACTGCAGCTACCCATTCAGCAAACTGAGCATCAGTCACAGCATGTGCACGGAAGCGCATTTGTGAGAAGCCATAGCCTGAATAGTTAGAAGAGAAACCGCGGTAGCCTTCAGCTGGGCTAGTTTCGTCTGCCATTAAGTTCAGGTGAGTTTGCATACCCGCCATTGCATAGATCTGACCACTTAACGCAGGGATGAAGAATGAGTTCATCGTGAAGTTAGAAGTCAAACGAAGACTTACCGGAGTTTTCTCTGGGAAGCGAATTTCGTTTACAGTCGCAATGTTTTGTTCTGGGTAGATGAAGATCCATTTGAACTGTTCAGCAATAACCTGAACTGTTAATGGTGCTTTATCTGCCTCAAGTGGGCGGTATGGGTCGTACTTGTGGGAACCCCACCAAGTTAACCAAGCTAAAATACCAATAATAATGACAGGGATACCCCAAACTACAATTTCAATCGCAGTAGAGTGTGCCCATGTAGGTTTATAGTCTGCGTCTTTATTCGATGCGCGATATTTCCAACCGAACCATAATGCCATGATAATTGATGGAATTACCACCAATAGCATTAAGTAAATCGCAGTCATCATCAGGCTACTTTGGCCTTCAGCAACTGGACCCTTAGAGTTCAGAAGTACTAGATCACCACCACACCCTGTTAAAAGTGCAGCCATCGTTGATAAAGACAATACAGCTAAAATCGTTTGTCTCATTTTACAACCTCGGTGAAGAGTCCCATTCCCTAATTTAATATGGGATAGCGATTAAAGTGTCGCATGATAAAAGAGGCCGTTTTTTTACAAAACACCCTTCTAATCATAATACACCGCTACGTTGTAGGGCATTATGCCTGATATTGCCAAACTAAGCTATATATAAAGGTGCTTTAAATGACTGTAATAAAAACCGATTTTGTCGGTCGAGTTTCAAGAATATTTATAGGAATTTTATTGTAATTTCAAAGTTATGTAGGAAAATGGGATGCCAAAACATCCCGTTTTATGGCATAACTAATTATTGTTTAACGACTTGAGTTTTTGCCAGTTTATCGTGCACGGTTTGACGTTTTTGCCCTAAACCGAACGCCCAGTCAATGATTGTGCTGAGTGGCATGAAGATAATATTCAGGAAAATAAAGAACACACTGCGAATAGTGAAGGCACGCATCAAGCTGGTTTTTTCACCAGTCTCAGCATCTACGATCTTAATTTTAGTCAGTTTTTTACCGATACTTTGACCCGATTTGGCAATCAGAAAAGCCTGAATAGCGAGCATGATCACCAGGTAAATTGCAGTCGCAATCCATGCCTGCTGTGAAAACATGTCAAACATCTGAGTCTGTAGCTGCTGTGCCAAAGCAGGGTCAGCATCACTACTTAACATCACATTCATAAATTCCTGGTTCAGTTGTGCGAATTGGGTTTCCTGTTCAGGAGTAAAAAATGCGGTCAAAATAAACGTCGCAGGCAGCCATAAAAGCAGATCCACAATCTTGGCTAAAATACGGCTTGGAATACTCGCCAGTTCTTTTTTTGCTGCAACATTTTGAGAGCTGCGGGCACGAAGATGGTCTGTACTTAACTCATTTGCGTTCTGTGGAGCCTGATAGGCAGGTGTCGCTGGCATTTCTGGTGCTACATAGCCTTCAGGCTGATAGATCAGTTTCCCTTGGGTGAGTTCACCTAAAGCTTTCCATTCGGTCATACCTTGATGCCAAGCCAAATCAGTCAGAAGTACCTGTTGGTTGGCAAGCATCTGATTTAATTGCTCGAGCGTATATGGGCCAGCTTGTTGATTATTTCGTGCCAAGTAAATCTGCATATAAACTGAATCTCAAAAATATAAATTTAGACAAAAATTGAACTAGGAGTTTAAGTATTTTCAGGCTGAAAACAAATAAAAGAATATAAGTGTAATATATGGATAAGTTTAGGATTTTCAAGAATGTTCATCACCAAATTCCTCCATAATTGAGACAGTGTAGCAAGGATTGATAATTTTGCTATCAAGATGTGAAAATTCACTTAAATTTAATTATGCAATTTTTTATCATGATGTTTGTTGGTGTTTGTTTGTCATTGCACTAAGAAGCTTATGCTTATATAAATAATTTGATTTCTGTTAAATCAAAAAACATATAATTAATCACTTAACTATAAATATAATTAAGATAATAGACCTCTTGCGTTAGTCAAAATTTAATCAGTGATAAACGTTGATTTTTAAATAAATATCAAAGTCTAAAATAGTCAAAAATAATACTTTCGCAAGAGGTCTAATATCTAGGTAATATTGAGAACATAAAAAAAGACCCTATGAAAGGGTCTTTTTTTAAAGAGTTAATTAAGCTTTTTGAGCTTTCTCTTCAGATAGGAAGAACCAGGTATCCAATACTGAGTCTGGGTTAAGAGATACAGATTCAATACCTTGTTCCATCAGCCATTGTGCAAGATCTGGGTGGTCAGAAGGACCTTGGCCACAGATACCTACATATTTACCGGCTTTACGGCAAGCATGGATGGCCATAGAAAGAAGCGCTTTTACTGCTGGATCACGTTCATCAAATAGGTGAGAAACGATACCAGAGTCACGGTCAAGACCAAGCGTTAACTGAGTCAAGTCATTTGAACCGATAGAGAAACCATCGAAGTGTTCAAGGAACTGTTCAGCTAACAAAGCGTTAGTTGGCAATTCACACATCATGATCACTTTAAGACCATTTTCACCACGTTTCAGACCGTTTTGACCTAATAGCTCAATAACACGTTTAGCTTCAGCAACAGTACGTACGAACGGGATCATGATTTGAACGTTAGTCAGACCCATTTCGTCACGAACTTTTTTCAGTGCACGGCATTCAAGTTCGAAGCAGTCACGGAAGTTGTCAGATACATAACGACTTGCACCACGGAAGCCCAACATTGGGTTTTCTTCTTCAGGTTCGTACAGTTTACCGCCGATCAGGTTAGCGTATTCGTTTGACTTGAAGTCAGACATACGTACGATCACTGGTTTGTCAGCGAACGCAGCAGCAAGAGTAGAGATACCTTCAACCAGTTTTTCTACATAGAATTCGATTGGAGATGCATAACCTGCAGTACGAGCAAGTACAGCAGCACGAGTTTCACGTGGCAGACTATCGATGTTCAATAATGCTTTAGGATGCACACCGATCATACGGTTGATGATGAACTCTAGCCGAGCAAGACCAATACCTTCGTTCGGAATTTGCGCGAAGTCAAATGCACGATCCGGGTTACCTACGTTCATCATGATTTTGAACGGAAGTTTTGGCATAGATTCGATAGAGTTGGTTTGGATTTCGAAATCAAGCGCACCTTCGTAGATGAAACCAGTATCACCTTCAGCACAAGATACAGTCACTTCCTGACCGTCAACCAGGACTTCGGTTGCATTACCACAACCTACGATAGCTGGAACCCCAAGTTCACGTGCGATGATCGCAGCGTGACAAGTACGACCACCACGGTTAGTTACAATCGCAGCAGCACGTTTCATTACTGGTTCCCAATCCGGGTCAGTCATATCAGATACAAGTACATCACCGTCTTGTACTTTGTCCATTTCTTTAATTGAAGTTACGATGCGGACTTTACCAGAACCGATACGTTGACCAATTGAACGGCCTTCACAGATTACAGTACCACGTTGTTTTAACAGGTAGCGTTCCATCGTGCCGACATTTTCACGGCTCTTCACAGTTTCAGGACGCGCCTGAACGATGTAGATTTTGCCGTCATCACCGTCTTTCGCCCACTCGATGTCCATTGGAGAACCGTAGTGGTTTTCAATGATCAGTGCTTGCTTAGCCAATTCTTGCAGTTCATGATCGTTCAATGCAAATTGTTGACGATCCGCTTTTTCTACATCAACTACAACAACTGATTTACCCGCAGCGGCTTCTTCACCATAAATCATTTTCTGGTGTTTAGAACCTAAGTTACGGCGCAGTACAGCGTGTTTGCCTGCATTTAGAAGCGGTTTTGAAATATAGAATTCATCCGGGTTTACTGCACCCTGAACTACCATTTCACCCAAGCCATAAGAAGCTGTAATGAATACTGCATCACGGAAGCCTGATTCAGTATCTAGAGTGAACATTACACCAGCAGCACCAGTTTCTGAGCGAACCATACGTTGTACGCCTGCAGAAAGAGCAACCACGTCATGCGCAAAGTTTTGGTGTACACGGTAAGAGATCGCGCGGTCATTGTACAAAGATGCAAACACTTCTTTGATCGCGATCAGAACGTTATCGATACCACGAATGTTCAGGAAGGTTTCTTGCTGACCTGCGAAAGAAGCATCAGGTAAGTCTTCTGCAGTCGCAGATGAACGAACGGCAACCGCGATGTCAGGGTTGCCGTTTGAAAGTTCTGCAAAAGCTGCACGAATTTCCTTTTCCAGTTCAGCAGTAAGTGGAGTTTCCACAATCCATTGACGAATCTTTGCACCAGTTTCAGCAAGTGCATTGACGTCATCAACGTTAAGTGCAGCAAGCTCTGCATTGATTTTAGCGTTTAGGCCACTTTGCTCGAGAAATTCACGATAAGCAGCAGCTGTTGTTGCGAAGCCACCTGGTACTGATACACCAGCATTAGATAAGTGGCTGATCATTTCGCCCAGAGATGAGTTTTTCCCACCTACAAGCTCAACATCGTGCTTCCCTAATTTTTCTAGACCAATTACGCGCGCTTCCAAAGTTGTTACTCCACTTTTGCAGTATTAATCACTATCTTGGCATGAGAGTATAGCAAATCTTCTAGGTTTTTGATTTTACTAAGCGACAGTCATGTAAGATCGGTTTACTATAAAGATTATATAGTACTAAGACAAATGTTTGAGGAGAATTTTAATGTCAGAAGGTAAACAAATTCAGCGGAGTGTGTTTTTTATTTCCGATGGTACTGCCATTACTGCTGAAACCCTTGGCCACTCACTGTTAGCGCAGTTTCCGCATGTGGATTTTGACATTCATATTATCCCTTATATTAGCTCTGAAGAAGCGGCCATGAATGTGGTCACAGAGATCAATGAACGTGCCCAAAAAGACGGTCAAAAACCTTTGGTTTTCGATACGTTGGTGGATCCCTATGTGCGTGAAATTATTAATACTGCAAATGCAGTAAATCTTGATGTTTTTGAAGGGCTTATCAGTAAATTATCAGAAGAGCTTGGTACTGAACCTACGACTTTAGTCGGTCAGACCCATGCGGTGACCGATTCTGAGTCTTATAAGGCACGTATTGATGCCGTACATTTTGCGCTCGACAATGATGATGGTGCGCGTACGCGTCACTATGATAAGGCTGATCTGATCCTGATTGGCGTATCGCGTTCCGGTAAGACTCCAACCTCAATTTATTTGTCTCTGCAATTTGGAATTCGTGTAGCGAACTATCCGCTAACTGAAGAAGATCTGGACGATAACCGCCTGCCAGCAGTGCTAAGACCGCATAAAAACAAGCTTTTTGGCTTGATGATTGATGCAGAACGTCTGGTTGCAATTCGTACAGAACGTAAGGCCAACAGCCGTTATGCCAGCTTTAGCCAGTGTCAGATGGAACTGCGTGCAATTGAAGGCATCTATATTTCGGAAGGGATAAAGTACCTGAATGTTTCGGAAATGTCGATTGAAGAAATCTCAACGCGTGTCTTACAGATGACAGGACTAAAACGTCGAATTGGCTAAAAAGAATTCAGAGCCAGACTTCAGTTTGGCTCTGATTTATAGATAAAAATTAATAAAAATACTGCTTTCATAGAAATAAAATATGAATATTATAAGTTGTTGAAATATTCAATATTTTAATAAAAAATGCAGTGATTGTTTTTTAAACTTTTTTGCTATTCAATGAAATCAAAAATTCAATTTTGCAGAGCTAAATTTTTCCAAATACACTCCGAATTTTTAATCTTATGTGCTAAAAACAGATTAACTTGCTGATTGAAAAGTATGCACAATTAGCTCAACCTGATGTTCATCTCCATTAATACAATGAATACTATTTTCGGAAATTTTTGCAATAGGCCAGGTAATCAGCTGGCAATTTTCACGTTGCAGAGCAGCATAATAGTGATCTGATTTAAGATAAACTTTGGATGCGGCTGCAAGATTTGGCATGAGCTGGCGTCTGAGCCATAAATTTTGTACCTGATTTTCTAGATAACGTAATGATAAAATGCTTTTAATGCGGTTATTAAATAGGCGTCGATTTTTAATGATTAAGGGGTGATTTAATAACCGCTGCAAACCACGTTCAGTACCTGGCAATACAAATTGCGGATTAATCTGAAAAACTTTTACTGAGTGAGCTTGCTGGCTAATCTTGTTGAGCTGGCTTACGGTAAATTGATCCGTACCGATAATCGCAATATCTTTTCCGGCACAGTCAAGTTCAGCGAGCTGGGAAGAGGGCATTTTAATGCCAGTAAAATGCTGGAAATTTTCGGGACGATTCTCAAATATACCCGCGTATGCATCCTGCTTGGTGGACATTGTTTTTCCTTGAAATTATTTAATAATTGGTCTTATTTGCTTTGTTATAGATATTAACAAAAGCCCTAGAGCGGTAAAGTTCAAAATTTAACTTAGACAGTCATTCTTTTTTCTATTGTATTTTTAATGAGACATAGATGTATTAAAGCGCAGGAGATCCATCTTAGACATGGATTTATCTATTTGGAGACTTAAAATTTTCAAACAAAGTTTTAAAAAATATACCCATTCCTAAGAGTGGGTATATAGATCAGAATAAATTAGGCAAAGCAAGACAGCATTATTGCCCGTTTTTGATCTGCATCAGCAATTCAAAATTATGCAGACGTTTCTCTGTGTCATAGATGTCACAGGTGAAGATAAACTCATCTACATCATATTTTGCTATGAGTGCTTCCAAACCGGCTTTAACAGTTTCTTTGGAACCCACTTGCGCCATGGCAAAGAAATTGTCGACAGACATTTTTTCAGGTGGTGACCAGAGTCCTTCCATAGAATCAATCGGCGCTTTCAATTTCAGGCTTTGACCGCGAATCAGGGCAAGGACACGCTGGTAAGCACTTGTTGCCAGATATTCAGCTTCTTCATCTGTATCTGCGACACAAGTCGGTACGCCCATAGAAACATAAGGACGATCCAGATATTCAGACGGTTCGAAATTGTCCCGATACAATTGAATCGCTTGACCAAGCATACGCGGAGCAAAGTGAGATGCAAAAGAATAGGGTAGACCAAGTTTTGCTGCCAGTTGTGCGCTAAACAGGCTCGAACCTAATAACCACACAGGTACGTGTGTGCTTTGGCCTGGAGTTGCCACAATGCGTTGGCCTGGAATCGGATCTTTAAAGTATTGCAGAATTTCTAAAACATCCTGCGGGAACTGATCTTCAGTTTCCTGACGGCCACGACGTAAAGCACGCATGGTCATTTGATCGGTACCAGGAGCACGGCCTAGACCCAGCTCAATACGATCTGGATATAAAGTCGCTAATGTACCGAACTGTTCTGCTACTACCAAGGGTGCATGGTTTGGCAACATAATGCCGCCAGAGCCAAGTTTGATGCTATTGGTATTTGCCAGTAAATAGCCTAAGAGAACGGCAGTCGCTGAGCTGGCAATACCATCCATATTATGATGCTCGGCCAGCCACATCCGGCTATAACCTAGACGTTCTGCGGTCTGGGCCAATTCCAACGCATGTTGCAGGGAGAATTGAATGGTCTTATCGTCACGAACTGGAACCAGTTCGAGAATAGAGAACTGGGTATCGGTAAGCGTACGCATAATATTACTCTTGAATAAACATGACTAAGAGCATACGACTTTGCATTGTATTTGTATATCGAAAAAAATCGATATATATGTAAACCAAAATAACAGGCAAAAAAATAAGCATCCGAAGATGCTTATTCAAGGAGGAAAAGTGATTAGAGGAAATCTTAGCGACGGTGGTTATAACGGTAGTTGCTAGTACGATAGTTTTTTGAACTATAGCGACGGTCATAACGGTCATCATAACGACGGTCTTCGCTGACTTTTTTACCAAGGGCAGAACCACCAGCAGAACCTAATGCAGCACCAATTAAGCCGCCATTAGAACCCGCCATGTTTTTACCTACGGCATAACCGGCACCACCACCTAAAGCACCGCCGATAATCGCACCATTACGGTCACGTTTATTCGCTGCTACTGCGGCACCAGCACCACCGCCAATCGCAGAACCGATTGTTGCACCAGTTGTACCACCCATTTTATTGCCCACTGCGGCACCAACGACACCACCCAAAGCAGAAGCTAAAGCCGTATTCGTTGTATTTCCGGCATTGGCGGCTGTCATACCCATGGCTGAGGTTGCTACGACAGCGATCATTAGAGATTTGTAATTCATGAGTACACCTTTTATATATCTAGCTGTATTTGTTGATGAGATAAATTTAATCTAGCAACCGTCAAATAGCATGGAGGCAGTGTTGGCGAATTGTGATTTTTATCTCCTTAATTTATTCATGATCTTGTTCGAATAAGTTGATGTATTACATGAATTTGAATACGTTGAACGCATAATAAAAAAAGCACCCAAACAGGTGCTTTTAATGTTAAATGTAGCGTCGAATTTAAAGAGCCTAAGGGCAAGAAATTAACGGTGACGTTTTTTCCAGTGTTTAGCACGATTCGCTTTGGCACGATCGGCTGCTTTATCTTTAGAAATTTTATTACCTAATGCTGCACCACCCGCAGCACCGAGTGCTGAACCGATGTAACCGCCATTAGAACCGCCCATGTTTTTACCTACGGTATAACCAGCACCACCACCTAAAGCACCACCAATTGCAGATGAGGTACGGTTTTTCTTGTTACTTGCAACAGCAGCACCACCTGCACCACCTAATGCAGCACCAATTGTTGCGCCAGTGTTGCCCCCCATGTTTTTGCCCAGTGCAGTACCAGCAACGCTACCTAAAGCACTTGCTGCTGCCACACGTGCAGTACTGTCTGCATGCGCACTCACTGTCATCATTGAGCCTGCAGCCATTGCAGCACTCAGTAAAATTGCATTGAGTTTCATGTTGTAACTCCGTGTCCCTGATAGGACTTTCATATGTTAGTGTGTTTCGACGCAGAAAATGTAACAAATCATGCCCAAAAGAATGTGAAGATCTACCTCCATATTTAATGTGTTTATTTGCCAATTTGTAAAATGAGAAATAAATAAGGATCGAATTGAGCAGAAAAAATCCAAAACTGAAGATTTTATTTATATTTGTTAACAAATGGCGGTGACATCGCTGCATCTAAACACTGACTTACTGAATAATGATGTTCATTGACCCAGAGAATCGTTAAACTAGGCGCAATTTTTTGATTTCGCTGTGCTAAATCACTGTTTAGTTTAGTCACAGCCTTATGTTTGAGATTTTTTAGAAAATGAAAGAATCGTTACGTTTACGATTAGACCAACTCTCTGACCGTCATGAAGAACTGACTGCGTTATTGGCAGATGTTGAAGTGATTTCGGACAACAAGCGTTTTCGCCAGTTATCACGTGAGCATAATGATTTAACCGAGATTACCAACGTTTGGACCAAGTACAAACAGGCTGAAGAAGATATTGAAACTGCGCAAGCCATGCTGTCTGATCCTGACTTTAAGGAAATGGCGCAGGAAGAGATTAAGGAAAATAAAGCCCTGATCGAACAGCTTGAGGCTGATTTGAATATCCTGATGATTCCAAAAGATCCGAATGATGCCAACTCTGCTTATTTGGAAATTCGTGCCGGAACAGGTGGTGACGAAGCTGCGATTTTCTCGGGTGATTTATTCCGTATGTATAGCAAATATGCGGAATCTCAAGGTTGGCGTATTGAAATCCTGTCTGAAAATGAAGGTGAGCATGGTGGCTATAAAGAAGTCATCTGCCTGGTGAATGGTGAAGGGGTATATGGTCGCCTGAAATTTGAAAGTGGAGCACACCGTGTACAACGTGTGCCTGCGACAGAATCGCAAGGTCGTGTACATACTTCAGCATGTACTGTAGCAATTCTTCCAGAAGTGGATGTAGATACTTCAGTCGACATTAACCCGGCTGACCTACGTATCGACACTTACCGCGCATCAGGTGCTGGTGGTCAGCACATTAACAAAACTGACTCTGCGGTGCGTATTACGCACATTCCAACCGGTACTGTGGTGGAATGTCAGGATGAACGTTCACAGCATAAAAACAAAGCCAAAGCGATGGCTTTATTGGTTTCACGTCTGGAAAATGCCAAACGTGCCGCAGCAGATGCAGCGACTTCTGAAATGCGCCGTGACCTGGTCGGTTCGGGTGACCGTTCAGAACGTATTCGCACCTATAACTATCCACAAGGTCGTATGACCGATCACCGTATTAACCTGACTTTATATAAGCTGGATGCCGTGATGGAAGGTGATCTGACTGAGCTATTAGACAGTCTGCATCGTGAATATCAGGCCGATCAGTTGGCCATGCTTGCACAGCAGAATGGTGGCTAATGAACATTCAAGAAGCACTGGCTTTACGTGGTGAACCTGAAAGTTATGAACGTCAGGAAAATGCCTGGCTGTTGGAACACATTACCAAGATTGATGCTTTTGATCTGGTAATGAAAAAAGACCAGCAGTTAACGCCTGAACAGGAACAGGCCTATGTCGAAAGCCTGGCGAGGATTGCTGCAGGTGAGCCATTGGCCTATGTCACAGGTTCACAACCGTTCTGGACTTTGGATCTAAAAGTCACTAAAGATACGCTAGTACCACGCCCGGATACCGAAGTGCTGGTCGAAACAGTCCTGAAATTAGACCTGCCGGAAGATGCACGAATTGTTGACTTGGGAACTGGTACCGGTGCTATTGCCTTGTCACTGGCGTCTGAGCGCCCTAACTGGTCTGTTACCGCTTCGGATATTTATGAACCCACACTGGAAGTTGCGAAATATAATGCGGAACAGCATGATTTAGATCAGGTGCAGTTTGTGCTTGGTTCCTGGCTAAAACCATTTGGTCGGCAGTTCTTTGATGCGATTGTATCTAATCCACCGTATATTGATGCAGACGATGAGCATATGCCTGATCTGGCGACTGAGCCGGAACGTGCGCTGGTTTCAGACAAAAATGGTCTGGCTGATATTGAGATGATTATTCAGCAAGCTAAAAAGCATCTAACCGTAAATGGCTGGGTTGTGCTTGAGCACGGCTATGATCAGGGCGATGCGGTCCGCCATCTGTTTACTCAAGCTGGCTATAAACAGGTCCGTACAGTGAAAGATTATGGCGGAAATGACCGGGTAACTTTAGGTCAGTGGCCACATTAATTTTTAAAGCTTGATTTAATAAAAAAGCGACCTGGATAGGTCGCTTTTTTAATTCTTTTATTCAATAAATTATGACTTTTTAATCACATCTCGCCAGCGCAGTAAGCGGGTTTCGAACAATTTCATAATGCTATCGGTGATTTTGCCTAGGACTGCTAACAGGATAATCGCAATAATCACAATATCCGGACGTGAAGTTTCACGACCATCACTGAGCAGATAACCAATCCCTTGAGTGGCAGCAATCAATTCAGCTGCAATCATAAACATCCAGGATAAACTCAGGCTATTCCTTAAGCCAGTCAATATTCCCGGTGAGGCAGCAGGCAATACAATCTGCTGAACCTGTTGCCAGTATTTCAGGCGATAGACTTTTGCGACTTCAATCAGCTTACGATCCACACCCTGAATCGCTGCCACAGTATTGGTATATGTCGGGAAGAAGGCACCAATCGCGATCAAGGTGATTTTAGAAGATTCATCAATCCCTAACCAAAGTAAAAGTAACGGAATCCAAGCCAGACTCGGAATGGATTTAATTGCAGAAAACGTTGGTTCCAGAAAATCTTCTGCATGTCTGTTTAGCCCAACCAGGATCGCAAAGATCAGTCCCAATCCACTACCAATCCCAAAGCCAAGAAAAACCCGCCAGCTACTGGTCCAGATGTGTTGCCATAAATCGCCCTCAGCCAGTTCAGTAAAGGACTGAAACAGGCTACTCGGTGCAGGCAACAGATAAGGTTCGATTACGCCATTACGGACCAGTATTTCTACCAATACGATAAAAATAACAGGCAGGGTGAGGGCTTTGATCAGCGAAATGCTGCGTGGTAACACAGCGGATTTTGACTGTTCTTCCACGCTCAACTGTTCCGAGATGCTTTTCGGTATAGCCATTACTTAGTTGCAACCTTTTTAGCATAGCGGGCATCAAATAATTGAGTCACGACCTGATTGACATTGGTTCCTTTACGAACCAGTTCTTCTTCCGTCAGGATACGACCAGCTTTTTGTAATGCCCCGGTATGTTTGGTGGTTGGAATATTCTGATCCAGATTAGTACGGCTGAGTTGAAGCTTGGCGACTTCAATCGGAAGCTTGGCTTCACGTGCCAGTAATTCAGCCAATTTGTCGGGATTGGCTTTCGCCCATTGACGTGCCTGTTCATAAGCTTTAATCACTGCTTCAATCGCTTCCGGACTGGATTTGGCAAACTGGTCTTTTACGCTCAGTACGCTATAAGAATTAAAACTGACATTGCGATATAGTAATTTGGCACCTGACTGTGCCTGCGCAGATGCCATTAAAGGATCAAGGCCTGCCCAGGCATCGACCTGTTTACGCTCTAACGCAGTCTTACCATCCGGATGCTGTAAATGAACGAGCTCTACATCGCGTTTGCCCAAACCAATCGTATCTAAGGCTTGTAAAGTAAATAAGAAAGGATCTGTACCTTTAGTGGCAGCAATCTTTTTACCTTTCAAATCTTTCAGAGATTTGATATTTGAATCTTTATTAACGACCAGTGCTGTCCATTCAGGCTGGCTCTGAATATAAACCGTTTTAATCGGGCTACCATTGGCGCGGCTAAGCACTGCCGCTAAACCTGCAGTAGAAGCAAAATCTGTGCTACCGCTATTTAGATATTCGAGTGAGCGGTTACTGCCTTGGCTAAATACCCATTTAATCTTGGTTTTTAGCAAAGCTTTTTCTAGCAGTTTCTGTTCTTTAACCACCAGACTGGTCGGTGCGTAATAGGCATAATCCAATTTTAATTCAGATGGAATCGCTGCGTTAGCCAAGCCGGTAAAGAAAGAAATAGAAAGACCGAGTAAAGTCAGACCCGAAGTTCTTAATGTTTTTTTCATGAATATCTCAATCTTGAATTAAATTTTTTACATTCATATCGATAAATCGATAAGCACACAAAAAAGAAAAAAAGATAATCAAATCAAAAAATGAAATAATTAACAGTTTTAAATATAGGTATTTGTTTTTATTTGAATTTATTAAATAAAGAATAGAAAGGTTTTGCTTAGATAAAATTTTAAAAATGGTATGGCGTAAATTGATAAGCTGTTTTTTTAATCATTCGTCTTTGCAGTAGGAAGTTTTATAAATAACGAGTGCCATAAAAAAAGCGATGCATTAGCATCGCTTTTTGAGTCACTATTTTATCAATCTGGATAGCTTACATTGGGTAGTCTTGCAGACAGTCATAAACCTCGACTTGATCTAGGCTACCAGTTTCCATTGCCAGGCAAAGAGCCACGACTTTGGCAGTATCAGCAAGATATTGTTCATCTTTCAGTGCAATACCTTGTTGTAATGCAACGATGCGCTCAGCCGGAATTTCAAGCGATTTCGCAGCTTCAGTGGCATCAATCTGGTTAAAGAAGTGCACAATAGCATCTTTGAGGGCAGAATCAGACGCATTCAAGATGCCTTGATTCAATTGCTCTGCATTAAGATCGGTCGAAGAAACTAAAGCCTGGGCGAAGTTTTGAACAAGATTTTGTCCAAGAACATCAGTCATCTTTAACATGGAAAATACCTTCAACAAGGAAAGAGGGAAAGGGAGTACAGCCAAAAGTGAAGCACTAAAAATTGATTGAAAAATAAACTATATTAATAGGGAATGCAAAGCATTATGGATGACCGTTCAGTCCTCTATTTTTGGGCTGTAAGCCTTGAAAAATATAACTGTTGAGAAAATATAAATTTAAATTTATATGCTAAATTTTAATCGTTTTTAAGTCTTATTAAATATAAATTATCTAGTAATATTTTGTCTATAGGCACCTGGACTAACCCCTGTCCATTTTTTAAAGGCACGATGAAAAGCACTGACTTCCTGGAAGTTAAGCTGATCACTGATGTCCTGCAAACTTTGATCCGTACGGGTTAATAGTTCAATGGCTGTATCACGACGAATTTCATTTTTGAGCTGTTGATAAGTCACACCTTCATTTTTAAGACGCCGTTGCATGGTGGCTTCAGACATATTCATTTTCAAAGCAAGCTCATTCAGTTCAAGCCATTCAGCCGGAGGTACTTTTAAAAGCTGTTTGCGGATCTGTGCACTTAGCGCATAAGGATTTTTAAAGCGAACTAGCAGGTTATGCGGAGTCTGTTGAATAAACTGATACCAGGAGGTTTGATCCTGTTTTACTGGGAGCTGCAAATAGGCTGCATCAAACTGGATATAGTTTTCACTGGCCTGATATTCAATCTGCTCACAAAAACGGACTTTATAATCAAAATCATCGAGTGGTGCGGCACATTTCAGTTGAATCTGATTAAGTAAAACCCGCTGTCCGCTTAACCAGCATAGCAGGGTATGAATCAGCATTAGATAGGTTGCATAACTAAACATGCGCTTGGTCTGGTTCTGGTCATAGATCACGATATAGGCAAAGTTTTCTTCGACCATCAGTGTGCTGTGCAGATCATCCAGAATCAGATTAAAAAATTGCAGGATTTGCTGCAGAGCTTTTTCCAGCGTATCGGTCTGTAACAGCATTTTTGACAAGAGTTTGAAACTGCCACGGCGCATTGGATGGCTGTCCATGCCAAAAAATTCGTCATTCATGCTATCGGCAAGTGCAGTCCATAGCGCGGCATACTGCGCCACTGACACCCGTGCTTTAGCGGAATGAAGAATCTCTAATGGAATGGCAGCCTTAGTTAAAATCGCAGCAATATCATAATGCTGTGCTTTGGCATTCAGCAGTGCTTCATGAACCAGATCAATCGAAATGGTTCCCTTACTATATTCCAAGGCTGGTAAATGCATAGCCAGTCAGATATCCCTTCTTTATTGTCCAAATCCATCAGTGAAGATGCAACATTTGGAAATTGTACAGAATAAAATCTCTGTTTACTCTGCCTATTAAGTCGTAGCTTGTCATAAAAATAGGAACAGGACATTAACATGAAAATTCAGGGAAAAGTGATTGTGGTAACTGGTGGTGCATCAGGTCTGGGTGCAGCCACAGCGACTCATCTGGTGGAACAGGATGCAAAAGTGATTCTGGTGGATATGAACCAGGAGCAGGGCAATGCCTTACAACAGCAACTGGGTGAGCAGGCTGAATTTGTACAACTGGATGTAACGGATGAGCAGGCGGTTGAAGCTTTCTTTAATCATGTTGAAAATCAGTATGGCCAACTCAATGGCTTGGTGAACTGTGCTGGTATTGCACCTTCTGCCAAGGTACTGGGCCGCAATGGAATCCATGAACTGGCGATGTTCCAGAAAGTGTTGAATATCAATGTAAGTGGCACATTCAATATGCTTCGTTTTGCAGCGGCTTTAATCGCGAAGTATGAGCTGCAAACCGATGAAGAGGAGCGCGGTGTAATCGTGAATACGGCTTCAGTTGCAGCCTTTGATGGTCAGATTGGTCAGACAGCTTATTCTGCGTCTAAAGGTGCAGTCGTTGCGATGACGCTGCCACTCGCGCGTGAGCTGGCACGTGAAGCGATTCGTGTCATGACCATTGCACCCGGCATTATGGAAACCCCAATGCTGAAAGGCATGCCGCAAAATGTACAGGATGCTCTGGGGCAGATGGTTCCATTTCCGCCGCGTCTGGCTAAACCTCAGGAGTTTGCCCAGTTAGTAGGTCATATCTTCGAAAATAGCTATCTGAACGGTGAAGTGATTCGTCTGGATGGCGCCATCCGTATGGCTCCAAAATAAGTTCGAGCCAACGAAGCAAAATACAAAAGTCAGAGTAGATAGGTTTATTCACTCTATATGGAAAATTAAAAGATAAGTAAGGGATATACGCAGTGCTTTTAAATGACGAACAGAAAATGATTCAGGAAATGATGCGAAACTATTCGCAGCAAAAACTGAAACCCACCGCTGGTTTAAGGGATAAAACGGCTCAATTTCCAGCACAAGAATTGAAAGAACTCGGTGCACTCGGTGCACTCGGTATGACCGTGTCTGAACAATGGGGTGGAGCAGGCCTGGACTATGTGTCGCTGGTACTGGCCCTTGAGGAAATCGCTGCTGGAGATGGAGCCATATCGACCATTGTCAGTGTGCAGAATTCATTACCTTGCGGGATTACCCAGCGTTATGGTACCGAGAAACAAAAGCAGAAATACCTGACCAAACTGGCAACTGGTGAATGGTTGGGGTGTTTCTGCCTGACGGAACCTCAAGCTGGTTCCGATGCCAGCGCACTAGAATGTAAGGCAGAACGTGATGGCGATGAATGGGTATTAAATGGCACCAAGCAGTTTATTACTACCGGTAAGCATGCCCAGATTGCACTGGTATTTGCAGTGACAGATAAATCTGCGGGCAAGAAAGGAATCTCATGTTTCTTGGTACCTACCGATAGTCCAGGATATATCGTCTCGAATCTGGAAGAAAAAATGGGGCAGCATTGTTCCGATACCGCGACCATTATTTTTGATCAATGCCGGATTCCGGCTGAGAACCTGCTCGGAAAAGAAGGTGAAGGCTACAAGATTGCCTTGTCTAATCTGGAATCTGGCCGGATCGGGATTGCGGCACAATCCGTAGGTATGGCACGAGCTGCACTGGATGCTGCTGTTGAATATGCCAATGAACGTAAATCTTTTGGTGTAGAGCTGGTGCAGCATCAGGCAGTAGCATTCCGTCTCGCAGATATGGCCACCCAGATTGAGGCAGCAAGACAACTGGTCTTACATGCAGCAACGCTTAAAGATGCAGGATTACCATGCTTAAAAGAAGCGTCCATGGCTAAACTGTTTGCTTCGACTATAGCAGAGCGAGTCTGCTCGGATGCGATTCAGATTCATGGCGGTTATGGCTATGTCTCAGATTTCCCGGTTGAACGTATTTACCGTGATGTCAGAGTGAGCCAGATTTATGAAGGTGCATCAGATATTCAGCGTCTGGTCATTGCCCGGGAAGTGAGCAAAGTTTAAAAGTCATGAAATAGCCGACTGTTCAAATCCTGCAGCTCATTTGAGGGAGATGGAAATTGTGAGGGTCTATAAAACATGGTCAATTATTGATAAAGCGAAAAGTGACTCAGTAGAGTGACACCTAACATGTCCTAGCAATAGGGCATGTTATATAAAACCGGCATTGCAATGGAATTCGCAGACGGTAGACAGAACAACAAATACAACGGACACAGACATAAAGTCTGTTTATAAACGGAATAGAGGTTGTCGTGATGAAGACACTAGAACAAGCGTATCGTGAATTTGATTTTGACACTATGGTTCAACAACATCTGGCAGGAACGCCAGATTCACTCAATGCCTATACAGAATGCTGTGGACGTTTTCTGGGACAAAACCGGATCGCGTTAATCTGGGAAGGTAAAAATGGCAAGACCCAATATTGGACTTTTGAACAATTGGCTGAGGCTTCAGGACAATTGGCTCATTATATGACCTCACTGGGTTTACAAGCAGGAGACTGTATTGCCGGACTGCTCCCACGAACCCCAGAATTATTAATTACCATTCTAGCCACCTGGCGTATTGGTGCGATTTATCAGCCTTTATTTACCGCTTTTGAAAGCAAGGCAATCGAGCATCGTATTAATACCGCACATACCCGACTCATTATTACCAATCAGGAACAGCGAGCGAAACTGAATGATCTGGATATTCCACATATTTTAACCGTCCATCAAACGCCTGAAAGTATCAATCAGGATGCAGATTTCTGGACTGAACTGAAGCAATATCCAACTGAGTTTGAGCCGGTTCAAGGTCATTTTAGTGACATTTTCCTGATGATGTTTACTTCAGGTACAACGGGGCTGGCAAAATCAGTGCCTGTTCCCCTTAAAGCTTTACTGGCATTTAAAGGCTATATGCTGCACGCCGTAGATTTACGTGACGAAGATACTTTCTGGAATCTGGCAGATCCGGGTTGGGCTTATGGTCTGTATTATGGAATTGCAGGTCCATTAAGTTTGGGGCATAGCATTATTCTGGATGAACGTGCCTTTAGTGTAGACAATGCTGTTGAAGTCATTAAAAAATATCGGGTGAATAACCTGACTGGTTCTCCAACTGCATTCCGGATGTTCTTTGGCTTTAAGGAGAAATTTGATGCTGAGATTAGCTCGTGTTTACGTGTGGTCAGTAGTGCAGGTGAGCCATTAACGCCTGAAGTCATTCAGTGGTTTAATCATGAAATGGACGTGAATATCTACGACCAGTATGGACAGACTGAACTTGGGATGGTGATTGCCAATCATCATGCGCTGGAGCATCACAAGAAAATCGGTTCTGCTGGCTTTGCCATTCCAGGACATCGTTTTGCAGTTTTAAATAAAGAGCATCAGGAAGTCGAAAAAGGTGGTATTGGTACTTTGGCCATGGACTACTCAGCCTCACCTTTGATGTGGTTTGAAGGCTATGGCGGTAATAATCGGAAAGCCTTTGTGGGACAGTACTATTTAACAGGAGATACCGTAAAACTGAATGAACATGGTGGAATAGATTTCATTGGTCGTGCGGATGATGTCATTACGACTTCGGGTTATCGAGTTGGACCTTTTGATGTAGAGAGTACCTTGCTGGAGTGTGAAGAGGTGCTCGAGTCCGCTGTGGTTGGAAAACCAGATCCGGAACGTACCGAAATTGTGAAAGCCTTTGTAGTGCTTAAATCACAATATGCCGCTAGTGAAGAACTGATGCTGAAATTGCAAAACTATGTGCGTTCCCGTTTATCTAAACATGCCTATCCGAAAGAGATTGAGTTTGTAAGTGATTTACCTAAAACATCTAGCGGTAAAATTCAGCGTAATCTGCTTAAACAACAGGAAATTGCTAAGATTCAAGGCATTAAACAGGTCAGTTAATATATTCATTTAAATATATTGAAAAGGTCGCAATTGCGGCCTTTTTTATACGATTAATTTGTTTATGTTCGAATTTATCAGAGAAAATAATTGTCATTACAATATAATATATTTCATCTTTTAAATAAAATAAATCAAAAATTTAGCCTCTTATTAAGAGGCTAAATTGAAGGTGGAATTCTTATTTACTTATAGATCAACTTTTTTGTGCTCAGCATCTGGTTCCCCAGCTTCGCCAGTCACACCACCTTTTAATGCCTTAAATAGCTGCGTTACTTTGTTATCGGTGACATTCCAGTATTCTGCACTTTCAGCTTCAGCAATCAGTACACGCACGCTAGGATCATCTTTACCTTCAAACCAGTTTTCTGCCCATGGATTCCATAATTTTTCAATCAAAATACGGTCAGTACTGATCTGTGCATTTGCGCTGATTGATACATAAATACCATCAGAAGGTTTAGCGAAAGACAGGCCAATCTGAGTACGACCAGTATTGGCAGCTTTCACCAGATCATTGGTGTCACGCATGATGAAATACAAATTCTGATCTTCATTCATTTGCTCAGAATTGAGCATGGTCATTGGCTGAGAATGAATTTCCTGACTTTCGGTCATATGGCTGATCATGGTGTAACGCACATCTTTAATTAGTTCCCATAATTTTTCACGATAATTATGCTGATTTTGTTCGTTCATCTATATGCTCCATACTATTTATTGAAAGCGAGGATAATTGCTATTCCTTAAGCAGCTTAATCATATTTGGGAATGGATACAGAGGGTCTCACTGAACTGATACATTTTCCTACTGAATTGCAGGTAGCAGCTACAGAAGTGCTAAACAATCGAAATTCAGTTACAGGGTGATAAAAGAATAGAAGAACGAGGTTCCAGGAAGATGTAATACGTGAATAAATTAAGTGGCATATAGATCAAGTTAAGTGCATTCATAATATGACTATTACATATTTATTAGGACACTATCAGCTTGATACGGAGCATTTAACTGATATGCTATTTGGCGCTAGTATTGCCAAGCCATTTATTGATTTGCTGTTTATGCGCAGAGAAGTTAATTTGCTCGAGATTTATCCGCATATTGAAATTTCGGTAAATGCACTTTTTGTGGCATATGCTTCTTAAAAATCTTCGAAACAAGGAACGACGTTGTCTATATCGACTATGGATGCCATATCCCCAGAGTTTGAACTCACCGATGCTGAATTGCACTTATATAGTCGCCAGATTCTTCTGGATGGTTGGGATATTGAAGCACAGGAAAAGCTGAAATTTTCTAATATCTGTATCGTGGGGTGTGGCGGGATTGGTTGTGCCTTGGCAGAACTTCTGGCACGAGCGGGTGTAGGCAAAATTACTCTGATTGATCCTGATACCATCGAGATGAGTAATCTACAACGACAACTGGCATTTACGCCAAATGATTTAGGCTTTTATAAGGCAGAAATACTCGCGAAAAGGCTGGCTCAGATTAATCCGAATGTTCAGGTTGAATATATTAATCAGGCTTTAACAACTGAAAATGCAGAAAGTATCATTGAACATCAAGATCTGGTGCTGGATGGATGTGATCAGTTCGAGACACGTTATCTGATCAATCAAAGCTGTGTAAAACTGAATGTGCCTTTAATCAGTGCTTCTGCGATTGGTTTGCAAGGGCAACTGTTCATGATGGAAGGGGATTCAGCTTGCTATGCCTGCCTGTTTCCACCTGAACATCAGGCTGATACCAGTTTGCGTTGTGCAGATTCAGGCGTATTGGCGACTACGCCAAATGTGATGGCGAGTTTGCAAGCTCATCATGCATTGCTTTATTTAGGCCTGGGTAAAATGCCACTTAGACAGAAACTTCTACTCTGGGATGGTCTGAGTTTCAAACAGCGCATTTTAAGTTTCGAAAAAGATACAGATTGCCCGGTCTGTCAGGCAAGATAGGCCTGCAAAATTTAATTTTTTTGCTACACTGCATGTAATTAATTTTTCCTAAGACATTATGAAAAAAAATATCTGGTTAGATGGAATACGTTCGGTTGCCCGTATGGGTGAAACCGCGGTAGTTGCGGCGAAGGCCGGCATTAAATATGCCACTGAAAAGCCAAGTAATGCCAAACTCATGCGTGAAACATTTGAGTCTTTAGGCTCAACCTATATCAAGCTCGGTCAGTTTATTGCCAGTACGCCGTCGCTGTTTCCGCGTGAATATGTGGAAGAGTTTCAGGGCTGTCTGGATCAAACACCGACCTTGCCATTCAGCTATATCCAGGAAGTGCTAGCATCAGAGTTTTCTGGCCGAAACTTGGATGAAATCTTTGCCTCAATTGAGGAAACACCACTGGCTTCTGCTTCCATTGCACAGGTACATGCGGCCAAGCTGGTTTCTGGTGAAGATGTGGTCATTAAAGTACAAAAACCGGGTGTGGAAACAATTCTATATACCGATTTAAATGTATTGCATTGGGCGACCAAACTGCTGGAAAAAGCAGTGCCGAAAGTAAAATTTGCGTCATTGGCAGATATTGTCGAAGAAATCAAAACCCGAATGGTGCGTGAGGTTGACTTCATCGAGGAAGCACAAAATCTGGATGATTTCGTCAATTATCTGAATATCACCAATAATAAGGCAGCAACTGCTCCTAAGGTTTATCATCAATATTCAACACGTCGTGTGCTGACCATGCAACGTTTATATGGCGTGCCACTGACTGATTTTGAAGTGGTGAAAAAGGTCGCTAAAGACCCGTCACAGGTTCTCATCACTGCAATGAACACCTGGTTTGGCAGCCTGATGATGTGTAACAGTTTCCATGCTGATTTACACGCGGGTAATCTGATGCTGCTTGAAGATGGTCGTGTGGGCTTTATTGATTTTGGTATTGTCGGCCAGCTTAAACCAGAAGTCTGGACAGCGTGTATGGCCTTTATGGATGCCTTGCAGCATACCAATTATACCCTGATGGCAGAGAATATGCTGAAAATGGGTATGACTGCAGTTGAGATTGATACCAAAGTGCTTGCGGCTGATCTTGAACGTTTATTTAGTGGTGTGATGTTAGCTGATCCTCAGGATCTATTAACTTCAAGCCCTGCAGATCTCAACGATATCATGATGGATATGGTAGCAGTCGGTGAACGTCATGGCATTCGTTTCCCACGTGACTTTGCTTTATTGTTCAAGCAAATGCTGTATTTCGACCGTTTCATGAGAATTCTGGCGCCGTATACAGATATCTATGCAGATCAGCGTTTGCAGATGGTTCAGACTATGGACCCAAATTTGCTGTTAAAGCACTAATTTAATCCCTCCCGTCCTCCCTTTAAGAAAGGGAGGCTTTCATTACAAAATAAATAGAAGTGATGAAAGTCCCTCTGTATTAAAGAGGGATTTAGGGAGATTATTGGTAAATATTAAATTCCGAGTTTTAAAATGGACGCAATTATTATTGAAGGCTTAAAGGTCGATACAGTAGTCGGCTGCTTTAATTGGGAGCGTCAAATCATTCAGCCTTTAATGCTGGATCTAAACATTCGTACCAACTTAGAACAAGCGGCACAGTCAGATGAACTGGAAGATACTTTGAATTATGCCGAAATCTGCGAGATTTCAGCGCGGGTGATTCAGGAAGCTCAGCCAAAATTGATCGAACATGCAGCAAAACTGGTACTAGACGCGCTTTTTGCTACCTTTGAAAGTGTAGAATCGATTATGATTACGATCCGTAAGCCTGCCATTATCGCGCAAGCCAATTCTGTAGGGATACGTCTTGAACGCCACCGCAACGATATTCGCCCTAGCACTGGCGAGTAATTGTCATCCACAGCAACATTTTCAGGCTGCCCAGCAACGGATCAGTGAGTTGGGGGAAGTCCGGTTTTCTCCAATTTACCTCATTCCATGTCGGGATAGTATCGGAGCAGATTACTGGAATGCGGCCTGCCTCCTATACAGTGAAGTTTCTGTTCAAGATATGACAGATTTATTAAAGCAAATGGAAACGGATTCAGGGCGGGTTCGACCATCGCATCAGATCAGCCTGGATGTCGACCTGATTGCATGGGGAAATGATTTAAGCCAGATGGAATTTAATCCCAAAAAATTACCGCTTGCACTAGACGTAAAAATCCCGATGCATGACATCTGGTCTCATCCTGCATTTGAATATGATCGCCGTCTTCAATATCCACAAGTCAAAATTTAATCTGTATCTGAAATTAATCTAATGAATTTTTCAGTTTTATCTAAGTAGGGGATCTGTATTTGCCAAAAAACTGTTATTTACTTTTTCTTTTTATAAAAAATAACTAACAACACAATAATTGCGAATAGAATGCCAAGAATAATACCTGTTTCCATACGTCACCTTTAAAGCATTATTTTTTTGATAAATAGGTCATAGCTATTTAATAGTTATACCTGTCTCAATCGTTCTAGAATTTTAATAAATACGAGATGAAACCGGTTCGATTATAACAGTTAAATAAACGAATAGAGTTTGATTAAAATGTGAATCAATATTCTGTTGGATAGGCGGTTAAATTGATTGATCTACACTCAAAAAACGATCAATGAGTTATCTTGTTTAAGAATTCATAAGAATAAAAAAAGCCCTCAAAAAAGAGGGCTTCATTTGATACTTAAATATAATAACTGGTTTTAGTCATTAACTTGGAAATACCGGTCATAGCAATCTTGACTGGAAGGGGTAAATCTACACCGCCTGCAGCCAAAGCTGTATCACGATGATGCAGTTCATCTTCATTCATTTGTTCCAGAATGCGACGTGAGCGTTCATCCTGTGCGGGCAGCTGATTAATATGATGCTGTAAATGCATACTCACTTGGCGTTCGGTTTCAGCAACAAAACCCAGACTGTATTTGTCACCCGCAATGCCGGCAATTGCACCCATCCCAAAGGAAAGGCCGTACCAGACCGGATTAAGTAAACTGGTATGGCTATCCAGTTCTTGTAAGCGGTCTTCACACCAGGCCAGATGATCCTGCTCCTCAATTGCCGCCTGTTCCATTTCCCGACGTACATTTGGTAATTTCGCGGTTAATGCCTGTCCATGATAAAGCGCTTGGGCACAAACCTCACCACTATGATTCACACGCATTAAACCAGCCACATGACGGGCATCACTTACGGTAAGCTGAGTTTCGACCGGTTTGGCTGGATTTTCCCGTTGTGAGGAAGTCGTTCCGGGAACAAGACTGCGTAATGCCTGGTCAAAAGAATGAATAAGCTTATCGACACCTGTATATTGACGCATGAATTAATCCTCCAAAGGGGCTTTTGCAGTTTTGATCATCGATTTCAATCTATAAAGCAGCCATAAAGTAAACAGGCCACTCAACACTGCAGTAATACAGAAAAGTATTTTAAGATCAAACTCTAAAATGCTTAAAATAATAATTGAGAATATAGCAGAAGATACCATGAAAACGGCATTCAGGATGTTATTTGCTGCAACCACACGTGCACGATGTGAGCGGGGAGAATGCGCTTGCATCATGGCATACAGCGGCACGATATAAAAACCGCCACTAATGCCCAATAAAATTACTGCCAGCATGACATGATAATAGCTCCAGCCTTGCTGGAATAAATCTGCCAAGCCAAGTAGAGCACCAGTACGTTCCGGGACAAAGGCAAGACTTGCTGCCAGATACAATGCAAAAACTACAAGACCAATAGCGCCAATAGGAACCATTTTAATATTGACCTCAGTACCACCTAATCTACGGCATAGATAAGAACCTAAACCGATCCCGACAGAGAAAAAGGTTAAAAGCAGACTGGCAACATTTTCAGAAGCATGCAGGTTTTGTAAGGTAAGCTGTGGAATCTGGGTCAAATAAGTCGCACCATAAAACCAGTACCAGGAGTTACCCAGCAGAATTAAAAAAACCAGCGGTAAACTTTTAGCATATTTAATGGTCTGAAAGCTGGTCCGGAAAAAGTTCCAGTCAATATTGATTTCGGGTGCTGGAATACTCTGCTTCAGAATATAACGACTGGAGAGATAGCCAACCACGGCAATACTTAACACCGTCAGGCTGATCCAGATCAGATTGCCTGTAGAAGCAGCAATGACTGCACCACCCAGAATCATACCGAATAAAATCGCTAATGAAGTGCCTGACTGAAATAGTGCGTTACCTGACATCAATTCATCCGGTTTTAATACTTCAGGCAAAATGGCATATTTAATCGGGCCGAAAAAAGTGGATTGAGTACCCATTAAAAACAGGGCGAACAATAGCATCCATAAATGACCGAGTAGGAAACCAACAGTCCCCAGAATCATGATCACAATTTCAAAAATCTTTAGATAGCGAATCAGCTGGGAACGTTCATATTTGTCTGCAATCTGGCCTGCCGTCGCAGAGAAAATAAAATAAGGCAAAATGAACAATAATGCGGCAAGGTTATTTAGTGTGCTAATACTGGCTGATTGTTGCTGAATCCAACCATAGGTAATCACCAGTAATAATGCCTGTTTAAAAACATTATCATTCAGTGCACCAAAAAACTGGGTCAGGAACATGGGTAAAAAGCGGCGGCTCGCTAACAAATGTTCATTGTTGTTCATATAAGACGTGCTACATTAAGATTTATTAAGAAATGTGAGATATACGTAAACATTGAGAAAAATCATGTAAGATACTTTCGTCCATGTAAAGGCAAAACCCAATAATTTAAGTTCTTTAGCTTATCTTTTTCGGTCAAATAATCAATTAAAGAATGTATTCGTTTAGAGTTTGCTATGCCCGCAAAGAGAAAATTTAAACAAACGATGCTGAATCGTAGTATGGGGTCTCTCGTACCGTATCATGGCCGAGCCAGGCTATGTATGAGTATATTTTTCATGATGTTATCGCATCAGGGCATGGCACAAACTGAGCAGACGGAAACTCCGGTAGCACTCTCTCAGGCAGAAATGATCGAAGAGTTATCCCAGGAAGCCGTTCGACAAGGGGTAGCTACGACCGAAGCTGAAGCGACAGAAAAAGTTGAAGAAGCCTTAGAACCTGAAACTTCGACCGTAGATAGTATGCAAATGCTGCAAGAGCAGCAGACTATGGGAACGTCTCTGGGTGAATTTCAGCCAATTGAGTTTGATGATTTAGAAAGCCTGCCGGTGCAAACGATTGACCAGAGCATGGCCAATGAGATTTATCAGGTTGCGGAAGAAGCGAAACGCGAGGCGCAAGCCTATCGCCAGACCGCGCAAACTGAAACAGTAGTCAATGATATGAGTCAGCAGGAACTGGTTGAAATCAATCAGGCACCTGTGAATGTTGATCAGCTTATGCAGTCCATTCAGGCCGATAGTCAGATCATCGTGCAAAGAAATGAGTCGGATGCGACCTTATCCGAATTGCCTGCACCAACAACGCCTGAAAATGACAAACGTCCGAATATTTTCAAGCGACTGTTTTATAAAATCCGTCCACCTCGCCAGATTATGACCGCCAGTTTGCCTCGGATCAGTGCAGATGTGGTCATTGTGAATGGAAATGGCACTGCGCAAAGCAATGGCGGATTGAATCGTAAAGCCCAGTCAGAAGGTTATACGAATCTCAGAAATAATGTAAAAGCTAAACTTTCCAGCTTTACCCAGGAATCCTTTGAAGATTTTTCATCTGCATTACCGCAACTCCGTAATCTGTCCAATCAGGCTGCCCAAGCTGTAGGTTATTACAATGCCCAGTTCAGATTTGAAAAATTATCTGACAGTCGGGTTAGAGTCTATGTGACTCCGAATGAGCCGGTCATTATCAATACCCATAATATTGAGTTTAGTGGCCCAGGTGGTGAACAGCCGCAGTTCCAGGTTATTAGTCTTCTACCGGAACAGGAAGAAGGTGATATCTTTAACCATGGGGATTATGAAAAAACCAAAGACCGGATTAATACCGCAGCCAGCAATAATGGTTATTTTGATGCGTACTGGCGCTTGCATGATGTGCGCATTGCCCAACCCGAAAATACAGCCGATGTGAACCTGCGCTTTGAAACAGGTGAGCGTTATAAACTGGGTAATGTAGAGTTCAGGATGAGTGATCCTGAAAAAGAATTTCCGCTAAATCGTGATGTACTGGAAAGTCTGGTTACTTGGGAAGATGGTGCTGATTACACCTTCTGGCGTGTGAATAGTCTGGCCAACAACCTGACGAACTCACGTTATTTTAACTATACGCTGGTGGATGCGATTCGTCCTGATCCTATTGATCGAGAGCTGGAACTGGCACCGGATATTCAGAGTCTGATAGAAGAACAGAAGTTTTCAGAAGATGAAATAGGTGTAGCCAAGAAAGCTGCACCGGCATCCGATCAGGAAGTTACACAGGATGTGGTGGATGAAGATCAGTTTGCTGGTAGTCGTGATGCAGAGAATCCAAATTTAAGAACTTTGCGGGTTCAGCAACAGACTAAAGAAGACGAAGAAGAACGTTTAAAGGCTCAGGCTCGTGAAGAGAAAAAAATTCCGGTGATCGTGACACTGAATGCAGACCGTCTTAACAGTGCCGAAGTTGGTCTGGGTTATGGTACGGATACCGGAACACGCTTACGTGGACAATATCGCCGCGCGATCGTAAACAAGCGTGGTCACTCATTTGATGCCAACCTTGAATTGTCACAAATCCGTCAGTCAATTGATGGCCGTTATAATATTCCATACAACCATCCACTTAATGACTATATCAGTATCGTAGGTGGTTATGAGCGTGAAGAACGTGATGGTGTGGCTCAAGGTGATGGCCTGCTAATTGAATCCGCGGTACTCGGTGCTGACCGGATTATTAAAAATCCGCGTGGCAGCTGGCAACAAACTTACGGTCTACGTTACCGCCTCGATCGTCTGACTCAGGATGGTTCGGTTGATTTTAGCCAGATTCCGGAAGCGTTCAGATTCAATACTGAAGATGAACAGCAGTCTCTACTGGTGGGTTATGAAGTTTCCCGTACCGATAGTGATCGCCGGGTGAACCCGACCAAGGGTTTTAAGCAGACCTATAAAGTCGAATTGGGCAGTGAAGCTCTATTGTCTGATGCCGATATGGCGATTGTGAACGCAGGCTGGCGTTTTATCTATTCACTGGGTGAAAATGCCGATCACCAGTTTGTCGGTCGTGCGGATCTGGGGTATATCTTTACTGAAGATTTTGCCAAAGTACCCTATAACCTGCGTTATTTTAGTGGCGGTGACCAGAGTATCCGTGGTTTCGACTATAAGAGTCTTTCTCCGGAAATTGAAGGCTTTAAAGTGGGCGGACAGGCTTTGGGTGTGGCTTCACTGGAGTATAATTATCAGTTCAGGGAAGGCTGGCGCGCTGCGGTATTTGCGGATGCCGGAAATGCCTATAATGAGGATTTTAGTAATCCAACAGAATATGGTGCGGGGCTGGGGATTCGTTGGGCTTCACCGATTGGCCCAATTCGTTTAGATGTGGCGACCGGACTGTCGGATGACAATTATCCGATTCGTCTGCACTTCTTTATTGGCTCGCAGTTATAAAACATTTATTAATTAAAAAATAGTTATTTGGGTAGATCATGGTCGAGAACCAACCACAGCCAGAACAAGAGCAACAACCTGAAGTTGTGCCGAAAAAGCGCCGTATCTTTAGAAGTATTCTATTGTCAGTTCTTTTTTCTCTTATTTTTCTGCTGTCTGTACTGGCGATCCTGTTTTCTACTGATAAAGGCAGTAAATTCCTGCTTGATCAGGTGATGCAGCGCCAGGAAATCATTCATTATGAATATGAAGGCGGGAACCTGTGGCGCGGGATTATCCTGAAAAATGTTCTGGTTACCCTGAAACCGGTCGATGTCAAAATTGATCGTGCTGATGTCAAGCTGGGTTGGCGAGCAATTATCAAAAAAGAAATTCATCTGACTGAAGCAGATGTACTGAATTTACAGATTATTAATAAAAATCCGCCAAGTGATGAGCCATTCAAGTTCAATGCTATTCGTTTACCGTTTGTATTGCGGGTTGATCATTTACTTCTCGATCACTTGGTGATTAAAACCCAGACTAATGTAGTTGATTTTTATAATATCGAACTGAATGAAGCATTATGGTCAGGTACCGAGCTGAATTTCGAAGATTCCCGCATGGATATGGGCTATCTGTCAGTACGCGAAGCTACCGGGAAAATGCAGTTTGAAGGCAAGTATCCACTAGATGCACGTGGTATTTTAAATCTGCCTTCACTCAGAGAAAGCCTGAATATTCATGATATTCAAGTACGTGCTAGAGGTACACTGGATACCATTCAGGCCGGGGTCGCGACCAACACTCCAGATTTGCTGACAGGCTGGGCGGTTCTGCACCCGATGCGTCCTAATGTACCTATGCGTGGTGAACTCCAGTTTAAACAATATCACTGGCCAATCCTGACAGAGCAAAAACTGTTTACGAAAGATGGTGTGGCTGAGTTTAATGGGAATACCAAGCGCCTGGATTTGAATGTCCGCACCGATATTGAAGGTGAAAATATCCCGAATGGGCAATATACCGCAGTGATGTATACCGATCTGGTCAATCAGCTCAATATTACTGATTTAAATGGTCAGCTGATGAAAGGCTCGGTAAGCCTGGCGGGTACTGTAGGCTGGGCTGATCGGGTGGATTGGGATCTGACAGGTCGCATGAATGGGATTGATCCGAAACATCGGCGAATTCCACAGGTGGTGCAGGACTTTCTGCCACCAAGTCTGGACGGTAATATTGCCTCTACCGGTAACCTGGAAAATGGCCTGCATCTAACAGGACTGGTGGATTTTGACCGCTATGAAACCTGGAATATCAAGCTGGATCAGAAGCCGGTTAAAGACAATAAAGCTCAACCGATGTTACTGGATGTGGCCTGGAAAAATATTGATCGTGCTGTGCCTTATATCGGCTGGTTAAAAAGTGAATCAGGCGATGTTGATCTGGTACTGGTCGAAGGCCAGCAAAATATTCATGTCGCTACCCAGGTTGCTCAGCATGAAGAAGGGCTGTTGCCGACAGGAATGTATCAGGCACAATTGAACCTGAAAAATAACATCCTGAATGTTCCAAGTTTTAAATATAGTGGAAATGGACAGGCCGGCAGTCTAACAGGTAATGCACGAATTGAACTGCCAGAAGAAAAACGTCAGCTCAGATGGTCCGCAGTATTAAATGCCCAGAACCTGAATACTCAGACTCTGGCTGCAGCTTCACCAATTGACCGCTTGAATGGTCGGGTAAAAGCCAGTGGTTATGCACGCCCGAATCAGCAAATTATTAATCTCAGCGGTGTAGATCTGACCGGACGACTGGCTGCGCAAAATGAAACCGTTCACCTGACAGGTAATAGTAATATTGCCTTGTTGTTCCATGATGAAAAAGCAGGCGGCGGATTCAAAAGTTATGCGGTCAATTATGATGGTGCATTAAGTGCCAGCCAGATCAAGGCCAGTCAAGGATTGTTAAAACTGCGCTTGTCAGGTACGCCTGATATGCTGAATATCAAGGAACTGCGTCATGATGGTGTCGCTGGAAAAATTAATGCCAATGGTCAGGTGAACTTGGCAAATGGTATTGGCTGGAATGTAAATGCCTCTCTGGTGCGTTTCAAACCTCAGTATTTTAATGCCAAGCTTAAAGGTGAATTGTCTGGTAATCTGCAAACCCAAGGTGTCTGGTCGGATGCAGTGAAGCGTGTCCAGATTCAACGCTTAAATCTGGCCGGTATGTTGAATAATAAACCGGTACGTGGTAAGGGTAATCTGGCTGTATTGATTGACTCCAAGCAGCGTGGTTTTGTACCACAACAGTTTGAAGCCAATAACCTGTTCCTGTCTTATGCCAGCAACCAGCTCCAGGCCACAGGTAATGCACAGAATCTGCAACTTAAAGTGAATGCACCGGCATTATATGAGCTTTATCCAGGATTAAGAGGCCGGGTACAAGGCTATATTAATATGCAGGCACAACCGCGTTTACAAGCAACTGCAAATCTGGCAGTGGATAATTTTGCCTTCAAGAACCTGTTTAGCGTAGACAAGATTCGGGTACGCGGTCAGTTGCCGACTTCACAAACCACACCTACTTTATTGACTGCGACCATGGATCAGTTGCGTAGTGGCAATAGACAGATTGTACGCGGTGAAGTTTCACTAGCTGGAACGCGCGCCGCGCATGTGCTGCAAGTTCAGGCTGAAAATAAGCTGTCTAAATTTTTTGTTCAGCTCGCAGGTGGTTTTAATGCGCAAAATAACTGGTTAGGCCAGATCCAGCGCGGTGATTTTGACTCACTGCGTACCCATCTGGTGCAGCGTCAAAATGCAGCTGTGATTTATAACACTGCTCAGTCGGATCTGTTTGTCGGCGCTCATTGTTGGATGAGCCAGCAAAGCCAGCTCTGCTTTGATCAGCCAATTCGAGTCAATAAAACCCGAGGCAGTGCTTCTTTTATTACTCGTAACCTGGATCTGGCTGACTTTAGTGCCTTCCTGCCAGAAGGCATAGCATTAACCGGTAAAGTGAACGGTTATGCCAAGGCAGCTTGGGCACAAGGTGCCAAACCGAAGATTGATGCACGTCTGGTAACCCGCAATGGGGTGATCGGCTTATCTTCTGATGATCCGGAATATTTAGGCTCGACTTTAAAATATGATGAAGTGGGGCTGGTCGCAAAAAGCGTGGCTGCTGGACTACAGATTCGTCTGGATGTGAAAACGCCGGATATTGGTACAGGCTATGCCAATGTGATTATTGATCCATATCGTGACAATAAACCAATGCGTGGGGAGATTGCCTTTAACCAGGTTCAACTGAAGGTCTTTAAGCCATTCATTCAGGATGTGCGTAATCTGGATGGTACCTTGTCTTATGCAGGTAAAATTAGTGGAACGTTAACCGATCCATTACTTGAAGGTGAAATTCGGGTTAAGGACGGGGCGATCAGTATGATTTCATTGCCAGTCAATCTGACCAATGTGCAGCTCTATTCATCAGTCCGTCAAAATACCGCGACTATTAATGGTGCATTTAATAGTGGTCGTGGCGCTGGTAAATTAACTGGCTCTGTAGACTGGAAAGGGGATCCTCGCGTACAGCTTAAACTTCAGGGTGAAAATTTGCTGATTCGTCAGGCACCACTGATTACTGCGGTGGTTACACCTGATTTGACCTTGGATATGTATCCGTTCAATAAAAAATTGAGCTTGAGTGGCAAGGTCGATGTTCCTCGTGCACTGATTTCAATGCCTGAAGCGTCTGAACCTGTGGTGGGCTTGTCTTCTGACGTACGCGTAGTACGTGAGGGAGATGACCAGCTCGCCATTCTGAAAGCTGCACGTCCATGGGATATTCGCGCAGATGTTGCAGTGTCGTTAGGAAACCAGGTGATCTTCCAGGGCTTTGACAGCCGTATTCCACTCTTAGGTCGTGTCAATCTGACGCAACGTGGTCTGGAATCTGCGATGCGTGCCAATGGCGCGATCGGGGTATCGCAACGGGTGAAAATTGAAGCCTATGGACAAAGTCTGGATCTGAACCGTGCGATTGCGCGTTTTAATGGCCCACTGTCGAATCCAACTTTAGATATTGATGCCAATAAATCCATTCAAGGTAGTACGGTGGGTGTACGTGTCACTGGTACAGCCTCAAGTCCTGCCATTCAGGTGTATAACGATGCTGGTCTGTCTGAACAGGAAGCGTTGAATGCCCTGATTACTGGTCGTATCAATGAAGGGGCTTCAGGTTTAAGTCAGGCGGAAGGTTTCAGATCTGATGTAAACAACACCATTGCAGCCGCAGGGATTAGTCTGGGCTTGGGCGGTACGCGTGCCTTGACCAACCAGATTGGTCGTAGCTTTGGCCTGAGCGGCCTGGCACTGGATGCACAGGGAACCGGGGATGATACTCAGGTGTCTGTAACCGGTTATATTACGCCAGACTTATATATCCGTTATGGGGTTGGCGTATTTACCCCAGTGAACAAGCTGACTTTACGTTATCAAATGAATCAGCGTTTATATCTGGAAGCCAGTCAGTCTTTAGAGCGTGCAATTGACTTGTTCTATAACTGGAGATTCTAATCTAATAAAAAGCCCTCTAAATGAGTAATGCCAGTCAGTTAAGAGATTGACTGGCATTTTTTTGGGTATTTCTGTGGTTTCCCTTTCACAACTCGTGGGTAGTTTCTACTTCTTTTTTTCGGTAAAACATAGCTTTTAGATTTTTCCATTAAACTTTCTAGATGTTTAGGCAAATTACCTGCGGAAGCCAAAGAATCAAACTTCAATAGGTTAAGGATAGCAATAGAGGTAATATGAAAGCTCATTCTCAAAGGACTGACTTTTGCACGTTGCGC
>NZ_VPBW01000060.1:0-8789 GCF_013418535.1 Acinetobacter sp. YH12137
ATTTTGCTGATCCTTACAAGTCTATTCAGCGAGCTAGAAATGAAAATACGAATGGTTTAATCCGTCAATATCTGCCAAAATCATCATCGTTTGATGGCGTGTCAAACGAACAAATAGAGCAGATAGAGTTTGCACTCAACCATCGTCCTAGAAAAACACTAGGTTGGTATACACCGAGTGAAGTTATGGCTGGTTTTTATACTGTTGCACTTGCCGCTTGAATCCGCCAAACAAAAAATCCCCTCACTCGAGGGAATTTTTTATATTCGATAAGAATGGATTCTTCCCCCTTTATCAAAGGGGGATCGAGGGGGATTAAACCACTGAATCATTCAGATTCGGCGCTAACCAGCGTTTCGCTTCATCCAAGGTCCAGCCTTTACGTTTCGCATAATCTTCCAGCTGATCGCCAGAGATTTTGCCCACATTAAAGTATTCAGTTTCAGGATTCGCATAGTAGAAACCGCTCACTGATGAAGGTGGCCACATTGCAAAGCTAGAAGTCAGGTAAGTACCCATCTTCTCAGTAGTACCTAACCAGTCAAACAATGGTGCTTTTTCAGAATGTTCTGGACAAGCAGGGTAGCCCGGCGCAGGACGGATGCCGATATACTTCTCTTTGATCAATTCATCATTGTCCAGAGTTTCGTCAGCCTGATAGCCCCAGAACTCCTTACGGATCCGCTGGTGCAGATGCTCTGCAAAGGCTTCGGCAAAACGGTCACCCAAGGCTTGAACCATAATTGCATTATAGTCATCACCTTTGGCTTTATATTCCTGAGACAGCTCTTCCGCACCGAAAATCGAAACGGTAAAGCCACCCAAGTAATCCTGAGCCACATCTTTAGGCGCAATAAAGTCAGCCAATGAGTAGTTAGCCTTACCGGTTACTTTGTCAGACTGCTGACGCAAGTGCTCGAATGTATGTGTGATATTGCCAGCTTCATCAGTCACCGCAACCGTATCTGAACCGGTACGATTCGCAGGGTAGATACTGAAAGTTGCACGCGCATCGAAACGTTTATTTTCAATGATGTCTTTCAACATCGCCTGTGCTTGTGCATACAGGTCACGTGCGGCTTCACCCACGACTTCATCTTCAAGGATTTTCGGGAATTTGCCCGCAAGACTCCAAGAAATAAAGAACGGTGTCCAGTCAAAGTATTCCACCAAGGTTTCTAAAGGATAGTTGGTGAAAGTTTGTGAACCGATGAAGTTTGGTTTAAATGGTGCATTCTTATCGAAGTCGATTTTAAAACCATTTTCAACCGATTCAGCATAAGACAGTTTCGCTGCTTTCGGCTGCTTGTTGGCAAGACGGATACGAATTTTTTCATAATCCGCTGCATAGTCTGCTGCCAGTTTTGGCTTCATTTCGGCAGAAAGCAATTGAGTCGCCACACCTACAGCACGAGAAGCATCAGCCGTGTAGTACACGCCATCATTCTGGTATTGCGGAGCAATCTTCACTGCAGTATGCGCTTTAGAAGTCGTTGCGCCACCAATCATCAATGGAATGTTAAAACCTTTACGCTGCATTTCTTTGGCAACGAAAACCATTTCATCTAGAGAAGGAGTGATCAGACCAGACAAACCGATGATATCTACTTTTTCGTCAATCGCAGTTTGCAGAATCTTTTCACATGGCACCATGACACCAAGATCGACCACGTCATAACCGTTACAGCCCAGTACCACGCCTACGATATTCTTACCGATGTCATGCACGTCGCCTTTTACGGTCGCCATGAGGATTTTACCTTTGGCTTCACCTTGGGTTTTTTCCGCTTCGATGTACGGGTTCAGCCATGCCACAGCTTGTTTCATGACACGTGCAGATTTCACCACCTGTGGCAGGAACATTTTACCAGCACCGAACAAGTCACCAACGACGTTCATACCCGCCATCAATGGGCCTTCGATTACGTCGAGTGGACGAACAGCTTTCAGGCGAGCTTCTTCAGTATCCTGGTCGATGTAAGTGGTAATACCTTTAACCAGTGCATATTCAAGACGCTTTTCAACGCTTTCATTACGCCATTCAAGGTTTTCTTCCGCTTTTTGTGCACCACCTTGACCACGGTATTTTTCAGCTATTTCCAGCAATTTTTCAGTTGCTTCATTACCGCTTTCACCCTGATTACGGTTCAGAATTACATCTTCAACCGCATCTTTCAGGTCTTTGTCGATGTCATCGTAAATTGCTAGCTGACCAGCATTCACAATACCCATGGTTAAACCTTGCTGAATACCGTAGTACAGGAATACCGCATGGATCGCTTCACGTACCGGCTCATTACCACGGAATGAGAACGATACGTTGGAGATACCACCAGAAATCATCGCATTTGGCAGGTTCTGTTTAATCCAGCCAGTGGCTTCGATGAAATCTACAGCATAATTGTTGTGTTCTTCGATACCGGTTGCAACAGCGAATACGTTCGGGTCAAAGATAATGTCTTCAGACGGGAAGCCAACTTCATTCACCAGCACGTCATAAGAACGCTTACAGATTTGTTTTTTACGTTCAGCTGTATCTGCCTGACCATTCTCATCGAATGCCATCACAATCACCGCTGCACCGTACTGACGGCAGAGGCGGGCACGTTCTACAAACTCGTCATAACCTTCTTTCAGGGAAATCGAGTTAACAACCGCTTTACCTTGCACGCATTTCAGACCAGCTTCAATGATTTCCCATTTTGATGAGTCAATCATGATTGGCACACGAGAAATATCAGGTTCAGATGCCACCAGATTCAGGAAGTGCACCATCGCACCTTCTGAATCGAGCATGCCTTCATCCATGTTGATGTCGATGATCTGTGCACCGGCTTCAACCTGTTGACGGGCAACATCTAGTGCTTCAGCGAAGTTTTCTTCTTTGATCAGACGCAGGAATTTTTTCGAACCGGTCACGTTGGTACGTTCACCGACGTTCACGAACAATGAATCTTTGGTGATGTTAAATGGCTCTAAACCACTGAGGCGACATGCTGGTTCAATTTCAGGGACCTGACGCGGAGCAATACCCTCAACTGCTTGAGCAATCGCGCGGATGTGATCGGGAGTGGTACCACAACAACCACCGGTGATGTTGATTAGACCACTTTCAGCAAATTCTTTAATGAAAGCTGCAGTTTCTTCTGGAGTTTCATCATAACCACCGAAGGCATTTGGCAAGCCGGCATTAGGATGCGCAGACACAAAAGTATCCGCCACATCAGACACAGTTTTTACGTGTGGACGCATTGCATCTGCACCCAGTGCACAGTTGAAACCAATCGAGATCGGTTCTGCATGACGCATTGAGTTCCAGAACGCTTCCGCAGTTTGGCCCGTTAATGTACGGCCAGATGCATCAGTAATCGTACCTGAGATCATGATTGGCAATTCAGTGCCCAGTTCTTTAAACACTTCTTTCACTGCAAAGATGGCAGCTTTGGCATTTAAAGTATCGAATACGGTTTCGATCAGGATGATATCAACACCACCTTCAATCAAGGCCTTGGTTGATTCGATGTAATTCACTTTCAATTCGTCAAAAGTGATATTACGGAAGGCAGGGTCATTTACATTTGGAGAAATAGAAGTGGTTCGTGATGTCGGCCCAATCACACCTGCCACAAAACGTGGTTTTTCCGGGGTTGAGTATTTTGCACAGGCTTCTTTAGCCAGACGCGCTGCTTCACGGTTGATCTCAGGAACCAGATCTTCCATGTGATAATCAGACATTGAAACACGAGTACCATTAAAGGTATTGGTTTCAATAATATCGGCACCAGCTTCAAGATACGCTTCGTGAATGCCTTGAATAATCTGTGGCTGAGTCAGCACAAGTAAGTCGTTATTGCCTTTAAGGTCGTATGCCCAATCAGCAAAACGCTCACCACGATAATCGGCTTCTTCCAATTTATGGCGTTGGATCATGGTACCCATCGCACCATCGATAATTAAAATTCTCTTGGCAAGAAGTTCTTTTAGGGTGGCAAGTGTGGACATTCAAACTTTCTCAGTAAGCATCAAAAACGGCAATAATCTTAACAGATTAGTGCGCAGTTTTCTGTAGTGCTTATACAGAATGCTGGATATGCTTGATATGAAAATTTGATAAAGAAACTCAAGCCGGTATAGAAAGCTGAAAACAGATGGAAATCTGGAAATTAAAGTTTTTGATAAAAGGGTACGACTGGAAAATAAAATATAAGCAGCTTTCATCAGAGTGTCATATTACAAAGCTAATCTTTAGCCAAATATGACAGGCTCGCAAATATGACAGCCGGGTAGGAATGATCAGATATATTGCAAAACATGAATAAAGCCGGACGATTCAAGTGTTTTTCTTTTAATAAGTGTTTGATTGTATTTATATATTTTTAAAATTCAGAGCATGTGGTTACAGGATAAACGGCAACGAGAAAGTCTAAAAAACTGGTTTATATGACAGCACTTTGTCATATAATTGTCACAATTTAACTGAACAATATGGGGATTCTTGAATCCTCTATTCCTGCTTGCATGAATTCTAATCAAACTCCCTTAGGTTCAGCACAACAGTCGCCTTCTGATAAGCCGGCCAATGTTCATGTGCCCACACCGAAATTTTTTATGCCGGTGTTTCTGACTCTAATTATCTCCACGCTGATCTATATCGGCTTCCAATTGACTTCAGATTTAGCTCATGTCCCACCGATCGGTCTGTATTCAATGCTTCTTTTAGGCACGGCGTTATTCATTGCGCTGGGCTTCGAATTCGTCAACGGTTTCCACGACACGGCCAATGCGGTTGCGACCGTGATTTATACCAATGCATTGTCTGCACCGGTTGCAGTCATGTGGGCAGGTTTTTGTAATTTCCTTGGGGTAATGGTGGCCAGTGGTGCTGTTGCATATGGGATCATTGCATTATTGCCTGTCGAGCTGATTATGAATGTCGGCACAGGTGCCGGTTTCGCTATGGTTTTTGCCATGCTGATTGCCGCGATTCTCTGGAATTTGGGTACCTGGTTCCTTGGCATTCCCGCTTCCAGTTCACATACCCTGATCGGTTCGATTCTGGGGGTAGGTATCATGAACTACCTGTTGAATTCAGGTGGTGGTGCTTCTGGTGTGGATATGGAACAGGTGCTGAAAGTTGGTAAAGCATTGCTGTTTTCACCTCTGATCGGTTTTGCTTTTGCTGGGGTACTATTCCTGTTAGTGAAAAAGATCTTCAGAAAGCAACTTGAACTGTTTAAGCCACCTGAAGGCAATAAGCCACCACCACCGCTGATTCGTGCCATTCTGATCTTTACCTGTACAGGTGTGAGCTTCGCGCATGGTTCAAATGACGGTCAAAAAGGTATGGGTCTGATCATGCTGATCCTGATCGGTTGTGTACCTTTGGCATATTCATTAAACAAAAATCTGGATGCAGCACATATCCAGTCTTTTGGTCAGTTGTCTGCGCAAACGGCTGATGCGATTTATCCGCAGCATGAAGATATTCCGGACGAAAAAGCACGTGCCATCATCACGACCTACATTCAAACCAAAGAATTGAATGCTGAGGTTGTTCCTGCACTGGCAAGCCTGACAGATCATTTGGGGGATAAAGTCGGTAGCTACAGCAATATTAAAGATGTCCCAGAAACACAAGTTTCAGAATTCCGTAACGACATGTACCTGAGCACCACAGCATTTAAACGTCTGGACAAAGCAGAAGCTTTACCGGCAATGAGCGAGGCTCAGGAAAAAACCGTTGATGAGTATCGAGACAACTTGGATTCATTCCTGCAATACATTCCGACCTGGGTGAAAGTGGCAACAGCCTTGGCATTGGGTTTAGGTACCATGGTGGGTTGGAAACGAATTGTCGTAACTGTCGGTGAGCGGATCGGTAAAGAGCACATGACTTATGGTCAGGGGATGTCTGCCGAACTGGTAGCCATGTCTACGATCGCTGCTGCTGATGGCTTTGGTATGCCAGTATCTACCACTCATGTCCTGAACTCTGCAGTTGCAGGTACCATGGTGGCGAACAAGTCGGGCCTAAACTTTAAAATGGTCAAATCAATTCTGTCTGCCTGGATATTTACACTGCCAGCAACGATCTGTTTATCAGGTGGTTTGTACTGGATTCTTCTGAAAGTTTTCTAAGAAGATTCGATGTAAAAAACGCTGCTTAGGCAGCGTTTTTTTATGGGTGATTTTTATATTTCCTTGTGGAAGATAGGAGTACTCCTCTTCTGCAAGAGATGAGGGATTTAAATAAAAGATGACCCCTCCCTAACCCTCACTTGCGCTGCGCTTTAAAAGCAGTGCTTTAAAGCTTGCTCAGGAGAGGGAATCTTCTTGAAGATCCAAAAGAAGTATTAATTTCACAAAGAAAACACCCTCTCCCTATGGGATGAGTAACATTGCTACGCAAGGGGGTGAGGGTAAAGTAAAAATACTTTTTCACTAACCCATATTTGAGTATTACCTTAAAACTTGCTCTGGAGAGAGATCTATCTATTTAAGAAGAATTACTTCTTCAACTTCTTACCCAATAATCCCTTTGGTAATTTATCCGTTGCAAAACCATACAGCGCAGCAAAAGGCAGAGCAGTACGTGCCAGATAAGCCACACGCCATAAACCGCCATGATTTGCGCCTGACATCATCAACTCAAGTGGATGGTTGAGTTGTATATCAGGATTGGCCACAGATTCAGGATTACGTAGGTCGTGAATCCACAATGCCGCCATAATCGCATTGGTGGTTTCAGGAGCGAATGCTTCTACATCAAATAGGCTGGCACCGTTAAATGCAGCTTTCAGCAGTGGATTCTTGGTCACAGAATAAGTCGTTGTTGAAGGAGCGATATTGATGCTCACTTGCTGCCCGTTAGCACGTGCCAATGTTGCACGCCATTGCTGGATGCGTTTAGCCAGTGCATAGTTCGGACCTTGCTCAATGACCAGACAGTCACAAACACCATAAGACTTATCGCCAACCTTAAACAGATCCTGCTTATTTTTCTGGAAAAAATGCTTGCGTGAAATCAGTGAAATGCCTTTGGTTAAAGTACTTTCCAATTTCGACAACTGCTGGTATTTGCTTTGTGAAGCCTGAACGACTTCTTCTGGAACTGCATATACATCCGTCGGGGTGCACATATACATCAGGCTGGTATTGGCTTTCTGCTTGCTAACATATTTCATAATGGCATCCATCGCCATAGAAACACGTACGTGCTTTTCACCATCCAGATAGGCAATTGCCGCCAAGTCTAAATCCTGTTCAAACTGAATCAGCCATTGAGCAATTTCAGGAATCTGGGTGAGCAGGTTGGCACCGAGTTTTTCTTTTAAAACTTCCAGTGAAGTATCAGCAGGAAGCGCTTCAACTGATGGTGCATATAAAGTGGCGTTGCCTTGACTTACTGTATCTAAAATCTTGCCCCAGACACGAGTATTCGGCAGGTCAATCGCGACAATATTGGCTTTCCATTTCGACAACCAGGTTAGTGGACCTGCTTCAGAAGCGGCTCCAAATAGAACAGTGGTACGATCGGATAGGTCAAACCATTCCGGATGGGCAATACATTCACGCAGTGCATTGGCATGACTCGGTTCGACGATACCATGCTCTTCCCAAGACTGGATCTGATCCAGTAATGCTTGTCCTTGCAGTTTTTTGCCATGATAGGGCACATACCATTCTGGGGCTTTTTCAGACTGGCCTTTCAGCTGGAAAGTATTCAGGTTCTGCGCAGGCAGAGACATCACATCTTTCAGTAGATGCTTCTGGCCATCACGATAAAATTCAAAGCTGGCATGTGCAGTTTCCAGACCTTGCTTGGCAATACTCAGTGCTGCACCCGCAGAGCGTAATCCATCTTCAACCAGATGTTTAAAGTGCAGCGGATATTGCTTACGCCAGTTTTTTTCCTGCTGTGCTGCAGTAGCATGTACAGGATCAACTGCGCCTAAGGCTTCAGAAATAATGTTACGGCCGATTTTCGATGTGCTTGGTTTTTGTTGTGAAGCAGAAATGGGAAATTGAAGACCGTCTAGGGAAGTGGACATGCAAAATATCTCGCAACTTACAGCAATTAATATACAGATGTATACATTATCGCTGCTAAGTTGCTTCCTGGGTTGGCATTAAATTCCAGTCTTGGGTCTTAATTTATTACTAGATGTTTCAAATAAAAAGGAAGCTTGAAGCTTCCTTTTTAGTAATGGGTTAAAAATTAATTCGCTGTGCCTTTAATGAGTTCTTCCAGCATGAAAGCGGTATTGTCCAAACCTGCACCAGTGATGTACCAGGCATCAGCATTCACATAGATCACTTTTTTCTCTGCCAAGGCTTTGGCATTTTTTAGGGCAAGGTGTTTCTGAATATTATCCTGAGCGGTATATTTCTGGGTATTCACTGCACCACGATCCAGGATAATGATGTAATCCGGATTCTTCTCAACGGCTGCTGTAATACGCTGAACATTTTTCTCCGCTGCTTTCAATGCTTCCGGAGAGCCGGCTTCTGGACGGGGTGCATTAGACTGTTCAGATGGATCCAAGACTGGTTTAAAACCTGCTAATTCATAAACAAAGCCAAAACGGTCATTTTCTGCATGTGGCATAAAGTTTTCACCAACCGCAAACAACATCAGTGCAGTTTTGTCTTCAGTTTGCTTTTTAACCCGAATCGCGGATAAAAAATTGACTTGAAAAATAAGAGGACTAGAGCCATCAGTTGAGTTACCACACAAAACTTAAAACTCTAGTCCCGATGTTTAATAGTACCGAATTATTTTGCGTAAT